>JAZGGS010000128.1:0-35692 GCA_036480595.1 Ignavibacteriaceae bacterium | reverse complement strand
ACTGCATCTCCCTGCGGATGATTATTCATTATAACATGCACTTCCTTCACTTTTTCCTGCACCGATTTAATCTTCTGCTCTATCTCAACCAACTCGCCCGGTGAATAATAATATTTATAACGTTCGCTTCGTTCTTCGTAACTCTGCTTTTTTCTATAGCTATTTATGGATCTCTTCCACGCATCCTCATTTCTTCCGTGAAAACGGATATACGCTTTATCGTTTGTTATGATTGGCTCAAAAGGAATTGCCTGTCCAATCTGCGGCTGATCAATAGTGCAAAAAGTAATATTGGCTTCCTTAAAAAACTCAAACGCTTTTTTATTCTTCCAGGATGAATGCCTTACTTCCACAAAGCAGTTATAGTTAGGGAAAGTATCTCTCAGTTTCTGTATATACTTAACAGCAGGCTCATTAAAAGAAAAAGAATAAGGAAATTGAATGAGCAGTCCGCCAAGCCGCTCTTCTTTTGCAAGAAGATCCAGGTTATACCTTACTGCTTTTATGTTTTGATCATCAAAGTTTCTTTTATGAGTAAAATCCTGGTGAAGCTTTATATCAAAAATAAAATTATCCGAATCAGTAACCTTTGTTATCCATCCCTCTACAACTTCCGGACTTATGTACGCATAATAAGTTGAGTTTACTTCAACACAGTTAAAGTAATGAGAATAGAATTGCAGCCAATTAAATGTGCCGGATTGATTTTGGGGATAAAATGACGGCACCCAATCTTTGTAAGACCAGCCCGCTGTACCTAAAAAGTGTTTTGGCATTGTTATATTGCTTCATTGTTAAATTGCTCAATCAGTTTATTTTCTAAGTAAAGATAGAAAGCTAACAAATGTGTTAACTATCTGTATTTAATAAGATTTAATTATCAATTGCATACAGATAACGCTGATCAAGCAGATTAATACAGATCTGTGAAGATCAGTTCAATCTGTGTTATCTGTGTGCCATTTATTTTACCCCGCCCTTCTGCTTTCCATACTTCTGTAAACGCCAACTACAATTCCTACCATCTTAAATGATGGATATTTTTTATCAATAATTATCGGTTCATATTCAGGATTTTCCGAAATCAGTTCTAGCTGGTTTCTTTTTTTATAAAATCTTTTAACCACAGCGGCATCATCTAAAATGGCAACCACTATCTGCCCGTTCTTTGGTTCAAGGTTTGGATTAACAATTACAATATCACCGCTGAATATATGTGCATCCTTCAAGCTATCTCCTTTTACCCGAAGCAGGAAAGAATCTTTCGGCATCTTCGCAACTGTAGGGAGCTCAATTGTGTCTATTGCATCAGGATAAATTGTAAGCGGATTACCAGCAGCAACTTCGCCTAGAATTGGGCGGGGCACAAAAAATTTATCTTCAAGTGTAAGTTCAATCCCACGTGATAGTTTAGGATTCTTCCTGATATATCCTTTTTTTTCAATTGCTCCTAAATGCTGCCGAACAGTTGCACGGTTTTTATAACCAAAATGTTTAGCAGCTTCTGCCAGTGTTGGCGGAATTCCCTTCCCTTTTATCTGATCAATCAAATAATCGAGTATTTTTTTCTGGATCTCAGTTAATTCGCGTGGCATAGGCACACCTTCGGTTAGTGAGTTACAATAGGATTACAAAATGAATACCATACATTTGTATGGTAATATAATTAATACTAATAAATTAATCAACCTGTAAAAACGGGGCAGGAATATTTTTTTTGAGAAGAAGAGAATGTGGTAAAATTTTAGAAAAAACTATTACTGGATAATCTTTTCCAGAACTTCAATCATTCTTTCGCGGAAGATGGGTTTCGATATAAAATCGTTAAAGCCGGTTGCTATAAATTTTTCCTTATCGCCCGGAAGTACGTAAGCAGTAACAGCAACGATAGGAATATTTTCTAATCCCGGCATTTTATGGATGATCTTTAACGCATCCAAACCGTTATATTCTCCTTGCAGATTAATATCTATCACAATAAAATCAAACTTATGAGTTTCTAACAGGGGAGCGGAATCTTCAAAGCTTTTAGCGCACTGAATATCTTTCAATCCCTTCATCTGGACTTTAAATAATATTTGCGAATCTACCTGGTCTTCAATATAAAGGCAGGATAATTTAGAGATATCAAGTTTGTCATCAACAATTACTGGCTCAGGAGTAAGTTCTTTTTCTAAAGATGAAGACTCATCATTAAGTTCGGTTTCTAATTCTTCAATGGCATTCTGAATTTTAATTTCAGATTTCGGTTCCGGTTCCTCATCAAACAGAGGTTCCGAAGGTTCTTCTTCAATTTCAATTTCATCCTGTGTTACTAGTTCGTCAGGATCAACTGGTGTCTCTTCTTCTATTATTGATTCTTCCTCAGTTTCAAAATCTGGAATAGTTTCGTGTTCTTTAACCATCTTTATAGGAAATTGGAAACCTGATTCAATTTTTCCATTATCAGTTTGTAGTGTAACAAACTTTCCTTCTAAAATTTCTAATAACGTACTGGTAATTTGAGCAGTTAATTTAGATACTCCCAATTCTTTCGGATCTTTAAGATCAATGAAGAGTTGCCGCAGCAAATTATTTAATACATCGGAAGTTGAAGCGTAATTATCCGAAATTGAAATAATAAAAAGGTGTTCATCTAAAGTATATGCAGAAAAATAGATTTTATTACCATCAGTAGCGCGGCTAATAAGACGAATAAGATTATTCATCAAACTTTCGAATTTACTTTTATCAGTTTCAAATTTTAATGAAGAAGATATTTTTCCGTAAGCAAATTCAATATTCTGATTGCCGGTTATATCAACAATACTTTTATCAAGTTTATCTATCAGGTCGGTTATACCAAGTTCAGAAATATTTAGTTCGGATTTTCCTTGTTGAGTTTCTGTAAATTCAATAATTGAGTTCATTGTGTTCAACAAAGTAATTCTGTTCTGGTTGATAATTTCCACAGCTTCCTTTTGCTCGGGAGTAGTGTCTTTTTTTCCATCAGCAAGTTCCTGTGCAAATCCCAGGATAACATTCATCGGGGTTAATATTTCGTGAAACACACTTGAAAGAAATGTAGAATCAATTTGTCCAGCAGGAGTTTCCGGTTCAACCGGTTTTTCAACAATAACTTCTTTTATAACTTCCTTTATTTTTTCTTCACCTGTAACCTCAGGAGTTTCAACCAGCGGTTTAGCAAGAATTGTATAGAATTCAACTTCTGAATTTACATCAAGTAATGGTGTAACAGTCAGGTCTACTTCTATAATCTCTTCAATAGAATTCTTTAACCTGGATGTTAAATTTATTCGTTCTTTAAAATCTGACTGGAATAAAGTCTGGTTTATTGTTGCCCTATCTTCATCTGGTACGTGCGAGGTAAAGGATGAACTTTCTAAATCTGTTGGACTGTAACCAAGTTCTTCTGAAGCGGCTTTGTTCGCAGAAGTAATAATGCCGGTAGGATCTGTAATAAAAACCAGGTTGTTTGTGTTATCAAAAACTATTTTTGAAAGCTGGTTGTTTCGTTCCAGTTCAAGTTTTTGTGTTATATCTCTAACAACATTAAAATGTGCATCTCTATCGCTGTACTTAAAGCCAATTCTGCTAACTTCCACCAAAACAGAGGAACCGTCTTTTCTTTTATGCCTATAAGTTTTAGTAACGTAAATATTTTCAGCATCCTGAGCAGAAGTATCTAGAAGAGATTGAATATCTTCAGGGCTGTAAAGGTCTGTAAGGTCCATCTGCAAAAATTCATCCCTGGTATAACCATACAACGCCACCGCTGCATCATTTACTTCAAGAAACATTAAGTTTTCTTCATCATAAATGAAAACCGGCTCCGGATTATTTTTTACTAAGATATCAAACATTTTTCCTTTACTTTTTATTAAATATTGCAGGCTATCGGTATTATCAATAGGTTCAACAAAAATTGAAAAACCCTCCAGATCTTTCTCCGGTCCATAGTTTTTGGTAAGATAAAGTTTGTATTCAGGATTATTGTACTCATTTAAATCAAAGTTTCTATCTACATTTAATTCAATTCTATCTTCAAACGATTTTATAAAATGATTAATTTTATCGGTTAAATCAAGTGCGAAAACATCTGAAAAGCTGAGATTTCTAAGTTCATTAAATTTTCTTGCAAATAATTTACAAAAATCTTTACTTGTTTGTTTAAAAACTCCATATTTATTAACAAAAGCTGCTGATTTTGGAAAATAATTAATAATTTCTTCCAAAGCAGCAGGAATTTCCTGTTTAGCTGGTTTTGTTGGGATTTGTTCTTTTTTCCTCGATATTCCAACCAGCGCAACCACATTTCTATCATTATCCGATAGCGGCAGTTCAAGAATCTCCTTATCCGCATCAGATCTCATTCTCGTAATCGGAAACACATCAATAATTATGCAATTAAGTGTTTCCTTAATATATTTTTCAATTGCATCAAAAAAATCGATTAAATATCCAGGAATGAACTCATGAAATGATTTTCCTTCAATCTGGAATGATTTGAGACCTAAACTTTCTGCATAGGAATTATTTACAAGTAAAAATTTACCTTTATTGTCTTTTATCCAAAAATGTTCTTCAAATTTATTTACCAGTTTTTGTATTGTTTCTTTACCAATAAAGGTAAGCGGGTAGATATCTATTATTTTATCGAGCACGTGTTTTATTTCTTTATTACTAACAACTTTATCCAGATCGCTAGTAGAAAGTGTTAATCTTTCTTCACCCGTAATATCAAATTCAAATTGCCGCGGGATTATAGTGCAAAAAATGTACAGATTTTTTTCTACTTCGTAACAATTAAACAGTAATTTTGCTTTTATCTTTTCCCTACCACGCAGAGTTAGCCCCGTAAGCTCAACTTCCATCTTTTCATTTAGTTCAACTGCTTGTTCTAAAAGCTGCTCAAAGTTATCTGCGGTTTCTTTATCAAAATATTGTGTGATTTTACCCGGGTTTGTTTCTAATTTAAGGAGTGAAGTACCAGGTGAGTTTGAAGTTATAATTTCGCCGTTCTGTTCTAATATAAAGAACGGATCCCTGTTATTTTGGGCAATAACAATTTGAAGATTTTTATCTTTTCCGAACACCACAAGAGTTATTTTTTCCTGTAAAAAATATTATTAAATCGCCCTTCAAAACGATTACCATTAAAATTATTTTAGTATTAGATAAGAATTATTTTATAAAGGTAACTATTTATAATAAACTCTTCAATTCATAATTATTGGTTACTAAAACCGGCAGTAATAATTTACTTTGTTTAAACGATGATAATAAAATAATTCGCTCCTATCTTTATCACTTTTCAACATAATAAAATATTTCCGCATAAGGTTGAATTTCTTTCAGCTGTTTCATTATTTCTTAATGAACCAGTTAAATTGAAATTCCCGCTCAGTTAAGCTAAGTTAATTACCAGCTATAAAAAATAACAAATGACAGCAAAAAAACATAAAACAATATTTGTAACGATAATTTAATTGTCATAATGTACCTCAACTATTGTAGATTGATTTGCTAATAAAAATGGAACTAATAAGTAATAGCTCCTTGTTAGCGCATCATATCTTAAGCTAAAGTTCTTATTTACAATTTCAGGGTTTTTGTATTTTTGAGGCAGGATTACCTTTATCCCCACGTTTACAACTTTATCTTTATTCCGGTTTTCAATAATTAATCTTAAAACCGGTTTCTCTCCTATTTCTTTTATGTTAATGGAAATGTTCTCTTTCTTAGTAAGCCAGTCAACAATACCTGAATAAGGTGCAACCCATGAATAGTTTTTCGTGGAATAGCTTAATATTTTTTTAAAAGTCTCACTTTCCATTCTGCTGTTGAAATTGCTGAACTGATCAATATTAATTACAGGTATAATACCACCACACTTATGAACATCATCAAAATATTTTTTGTATTCTGTAAGATCATTTTTTCTGTAAATGTAATTCTTCTTTAATGAATAATTAGAAGGAGGAAAAATCATTCTATAATTATTGAATGATAATCTACTTTTTTTATCATTAACCATAATCGAATTGTCTTCGTTAATTACAAAATCAAATAAATTACTTCCGGTTTTTTTATTAATATCTGTCTGCTCATTACTATTTTTATATTTTATCCCATAAAATAATTGTTTGGTTTTATTGCGCAAGATCTGAGCTGCATTTCCAAGCATTATATTTTTTTCATCCTCCGAAAGATCCAAATATTCATACTCATCATACAAAATGTGGATATCGCCCCTTGAAGAAAGTCTTTCAATTTCATCGGGAAACGATATTGTTGCATCAGGTTTAAGAAAGAAATTGTTTTTAACAACCATTGCTTGAATTGCAAACGGTGCAATCAGATCAGGAGTAACTCCTTTTGGATTGTTTATCATGCTTGTAAATGCAGTAGCCGAATTAAAATCCGATGGCCAGGGATTTATCCAAATAGTTGGCTTCGCTGCTAACCACTTGATGCTGTTAAATATTAATTTTTGTAAGACTTCCGTCTTATCATCAACAGGAATTTGTGAAAGCTGAAAACCAAACCAGAGTATTCGTCCTTTTTCGTTTTCAATTTTTACAATACCCGATTTATCAAGCAGATGATCTTCCGAATTATCTTCCAAAATATATCCACCAAGATCTATAATTTTGCCGGAAGTGTTTACGGTATAAAGTAGTTGAAAATTGTTCAACACAACCAAGCTGGTATTGATTTGCAGGGAATGTGTTAGAAAATTATTAGCATAAAGAATATGGTTTTTTGCAATTGTATTTCTATTTAAAAACTCATAAACCTTTAATCCTGTTAAACTTTGCAACAAATCTTCTCGTCTGATGTTTCCATAATCATCCTGCAACCCTAATTTTCCAAGAATAAATAATCCTTTTCCTTCTTTTAAAAAATCCTGCAGGTTTTCAAAACCATCATCAGATAAAATTTCAATCGAGGGTAAGATGAGAATATCAACTTCATCAAAATCGTAATCATCTACTCCTTCATCATCAAAAACTTCATAGCTTATCTTCTTGTTCAGGAAAAAAAGTTCCCAATCCTGTATAGGATAAAAATTCTTATCTTCAGCGTGTAGAAGATTTTTTGTGAGTGGAGAATGCACAAGCCCGATTTTAATATTATCTAAATCCTGCGGATATAATGAGGAAATCAAACTGATACTAACTACAGCAATCAAGCAAGAAAAATTTAATCTGTCTGCTATATTTTTTATTCTTGTGCTCATAAACTTTTCAGTTAATTAACTTCTAACCTTATCGTAATCGATGTAATATGTTCTCGATTCACCCGGTTCAAGATCATCAATCTGAAGATTCAAAAATCTGGATTTTACTACATGTTTATACTTTGCCAGTTTAGTACCAATAATTTCTGTATCAATTGATATTTTCTCAGCATTTTCATTAAGATCGATATCAAGCACCAGGTCATCGATAATTTCTTTTCCTGGATTTGTTACGGTAACGGTTACTCTTGTTTTCCCGCTTTTTTTCGTTCTTGTTTCAATATATTCTTTCTTCTCGAACCACTTCTGGATTTGGCTTGCAGTAGTTATCCAGAATTTTTTCTTCTTTAATTCCTTTATTACACTGTGGACAACTTGTATGTTCTCAGCCCTGCATTGGAATTCAGTATGCATTTTAAAAAGATAGAGTCCACCTTCAAAAAGGATTCTATCCAGGTCTTCCTGGTAAGTGTAAAACTGGAATTCGGGTGAAGTCAAACCAAAATCGCGAATGATTTCGTAATCATCCCGCGCTGTTTTAGTAAGCGAAACAATCCTATCTTCACCTCTAACGACTGTTTTAGGAACAGACCTGTCCGTAAGCGAATCTGTTATGATATATTCATAACCAGATTCAATTACCGCATTAATTGTATTGTTATCATATAACCCGTAGAAAGGAAGAATTCCTCTTACAGGTTTGTTAGTAATACTTTCAATCCAGTTTTTTGCAGCTTTAAGATTTTGCAGTTGGCTTTCATAATCATATAACTTGTTGTATTTATCTTCAGAGGAGTTCATATAACCCACATCAACCAGGGGTGCAATTTCACCATACCTGCTAACCTGTTTTACCAGGTTTTTATAATCTGCATTTTGCGATGGATTGACGAAGAAAGTCGCCTTAAGTTTTTCCTGTTCCAGCACGGGTAAAAGATTAATAATATTGGCTGCATCTTTTGTTAATGATGGCAAAATAACAGCCGCTGCATCAATCCCGGCTGGCCAATCTCTTATGTAAGCTATCGGTCCGTAAGTAAGCCAGTTAATTGAGTTGTTAAAAAACCGATCGAAGAAGACATAATCATCCTGGCTACCGATAATAGAATTTATTTCGAAACCCATCCAGACAAATCTTCCTTTACCATAAGTACCGTAAGCAATCCCCGCACTCTTCTGTATCCCTTCACGCACCAGCCCGTCTTCCAGCCGGTAATTGTACCAAAAACTAACCTGTGTAGTCCGCGGGTCAAGCACTTCTACTGCAAGCGGTTTATCCCAGGTAGCAACTCTTAATGGAAATCCTGTTGGAATATTTGCAGTGAGAGGTAGCCCGCCCCTTAAAGTATGAATTCTTGTTCGGTCTTCATCTCCAATTTCTTTAGAATGTTTTACTCCGAACACTTCCGAGAAAAATTCCCATCCTCTCCACTTACCTGCATCCGAATAAGATGCCGTACCGCTGGTGGCAAAAATACTGCCGCCATCGATTAAAAATTTTTTGATATTAATTATTTCTCTATCACTTAACGATTTAGAACCGGGCAGAATTATTAGTTCATAATCTTTATGCAGGTTTTTTTCGATTGTTTCATCGTTAATAATATTATACTTAAGGTCAATATTATCAAGAAACTTTTTCCAGGTTTCAACATTATCCTCAAGCCAGCTGCTGCCATCAGTCATCATATTTTTTGTGTAATCAGAATAAAGGATTGCTACTTTGGCATCGCTGCCAAAAATAAAATTCTTCAATACACCAAAATCCGGTACCATATCATCGGTGCTAAACCTGCCATAAACTGATTTTAGAACAAACAGGTAAACAAGTAAAGCCAGCCCGATTACAATTATTCCTGAAAATAATACAGCTACCAGGTTAGATTTATGTTGTCTATACTGATCTACCGCCACTTAATTTCCCCATTGTCTCTGTCCTCTTCGGGCGTAACATATCCTTCTTCAGTATATTTAAGAAACCTGGAATCCGGTACTTCGGGAACTATTCTATGTTCCACCCGCGTTTTTTTCACAGGTTCTCTTTCTTTCCTTGCTACATATTGTGGTGAATAAAAGGTATCTGTTTGCTTCACGGGACGATATCTTACTTCCGGTTTAACCACATGGGTAACCGGTTTTACAATATCTTCAACATAAATTTTTTCCCGTGGCAATTCTTTCGGTTCTACTAATTCTGCATTCATCATTTCCGGAGCAGGCGCAGGTGCTTCCTTGTATTTCCGCTCACGAATTTTGTATAAAATATACGCACCAACAGCCAGTATGAATGTGCTGATAGTAGCAACCAAAATAATTGTAGATAATATTGGAATTAGTTCCATTTATGCCCTCACATAATTATTTTTTATAAATCTTCAGTTTCCTATTCGTTCAAGTTTTCCCCATTTCATCTTAACGCCAAGAAATTCTTCAACGGTAGACATAGCTTTACAGATATCAATTATCAGGATAAAAACCATCCTATAAATAATTGCATAGCTCACAAGACGAAACTCTTCTTTCTCGGCTGCAACGCAATAAAGTGCTGTAATCAGATCTAACAAAGCAAGACCCGCCCACCAAAAAAATATTAGCGAAGTAAATCCAAATGCAAGTGCAGCAACAATAAAAAACAGATGTGCTGCAATATTCATTGGCGGCCAAATTAAAGCTTCGTAGAACATTACCCACAGTGTAAAAGAATCGCCGAAATTAATGGTTGGGTTAAGCATTAATTTTTTATGTTTTCTTATAGATTGTATGATTCCCCTGGTCCACCTGTATCTCTGTTTAAGCAATTGCTGAAGATTTTCAGGTGCTTCAGTATATGAGATCGATTTTGGTTCGTAATAAATTTTCCAGCCGCCCGCAAGTATTCTTAAGGTTAAATCTGCATCCTCTGCAAATGTGTCATCTGCATAATTACCGGCTTTCTCTATTGCTTCTTTTCGGAAAAGACCAATCGGACCGGGAATAATATTTACAAGCCTTACAAAACTTTGTGCGCTTCTTGCCATGTTCAATCCTTCAATATATTCAAGCGCCTGTAAATCCGTAATAAATTTTCCACGGTTAAGCACTTTTACATTGCCGGCAACGGCACCAATTTTCGGATTTGCAAAATGACGGACAGCTAACTTTAATGAATCCGGCGATAATTGAGAATCACCATCCATGCAAAGGACATAATCTCCCCTCGAGATCTGTATTCCAGCATTTAATGCACTTGCTTTCCCGCCGTTCATTTTGTTTACAAGGGATATTTTTATCCTGGAATGTTTTCCTTTTTGATAACCAACCAGGGTTTCGGCAACCTGTTTTGTATTATCAGTAGAACCATCGTTAACAATTATTATTTCATAATCAGCATAATTTAGCTTAAGCAAAGAAGCTACTGATTTTCCAATCATTTTTGCTTCGTTATAAACCGGGATTATTATTGATACAAAAGGTTTAAACCCATTTGTAGATTTGAAAGTGTACTCGCTAAGGTAAAAGTAAGATAAAATTAAAATACCGAAATAGCGTATAAGCAAAATGAACAAGAAAATTACTAACGCAACTATTGTAGAATATTCAATTAAAGACGAAGTGCTCAATACTGTTTTAGGTAGTGTATAGAGGATGATAAAAATAAGAATAAGCGAAAGGATTCCGCTGATAAGAATCCTCCTTAAAAATTTCCATTCCTTTCCCACCGTAGCAGGATTTGAAGAACTGCTATCAATTTTAAAGGTTGATTTAGTAATCTTTCGCTTATAATTCATTTTAGATGACGGGTTTATCTTATGGAAAAATCAATTTTAATGCCATCAAAAACTCTTTTTTTGATCTAGTTTAGCACTTTTTTGGTTGATATTATGAAACAATCTCAGACAATGCAAAGATGGTGTATCAATATAAAACAAAACGCTAATTTCGAAGGAATTTTAACATTTTGTTTGCGGCTAAGTGATCTATAAATTCCAGAATGCAGCCAAACCAAATGAAGTGGAGCTATATCCCCTTCCAGATTGAATGGTTGTGGAAAATGTTAATCTACCTTGCAATGAAAAAGTCTCTGTAACTCTATATCTAAGCAGTCCATAAACCTCTCTAAGGGTAAAGTTTTCTGATGGAATATAACCAACTCTTCCACCTATAACTGTATAAGCTTCATCATCATCTGCCGGTATCCAATCGACCCATAAACTATGTGAATCGTAATTTCGTGGAGACCAGTAGAGAGGACTCTGGTCTTTGAAATTATAGTAATAATATTCGTAACCTAAACTAAAGGTTTTTCTAAATATTTTACCTAGCCGAAGTTGAAGCCGGTTGCTGTTGTTATCATCCGAAATGTTTGTAAATGCATAAACTCCGGAGAACTTCCAATCATTCCTGGTTAAATAATCTCCCTGTAACAAAAGTATGTTAGCATTCAATCTTTCATCAACTAAAAACGGTGAATAAAGGAGCTGTGCAGCATCCATCGACTGAAAATTTATTAGGAAGGTATATCTTTTCTTTTTTTCGGCGCGTAAGGATACTTCGGCAATGAGCCGATTAACATTACCAGGGAAAAAAGTTGCTCCCAATCCTGCTGTTGCCGAAACAACCGGACTCAATTTTACATAAACATTTCCTTTTAAAATTTTAATATTATTTGTTACCGAGTCGGAAGCAAGAACACCGCCATAACCGCTTACGCCTAAGCCAATATTATCAGTAATTCCAAAATCAAACTTCAATCCGTAAGTTGAATAAAGATAATCAAAATTATCCGAAAAATAATTTCCTTCCGGAGATAATAGAAGGTATGTTGGAAATGTTCCGGAAGTAAAACCTGATGAGCCCATT
The DNA here is from genome assembly GCA_036480595.1 of Ignavibacteriaceae bacterium. Lineage (GTDB taxonomy): Bacteria > Bacteroidota > Ignavibacteria > Ignavibacteriales > Ignavibacteriaceae > JAZGGS01. The sequence goes on along the minus strand of JAZGGS010000128.1, from coordinate 23,610 downwards.
CCTCCAAACCAGCTCATTCTTGTTTGAAGAATATGAGAAGTGGGAGAGATGGTTAACAACTCTTCGTAAACTTTTCTTGCATTTTCATATTCGCTTAGAGCAAAAAAGGTATCACCCAAAAATAATTTTACCTCCGCATCATTAGGATCAATAAAAGTAAGTTTGTTAAATTCTCTATTAGCATTATAATAATCTCCGCTCCAGTAATACACTTTTGCGCGCTGCTTTAATAAATTATAATCATCCGGGTTATTTAATAAAAGTTCGTTGTAAATTTCTATTGCACTTAAATAATCGTTTTTACAAATGTACGCTTCTGCCAGCTCCTGCAAAACGCTTCTATCAGCTTTAAGGGATAATAGATATTCTTTGAAATAGTAAATCGCATCATCACAATTCTTATTAAAAACATTCTCCCTTGCCATCAGCAGAATATTATAAAGCTGCGCATCTTTATTTCTTTCTTTTTGAAGATCAATTGAATATTGCAGTTTTTTGATATCAGTACTTTCCGGTTGCAGTAAAATGGTTTTGTTAAGATAAGTTTGGGCATCGGCAAGCTTGTTTTGCTGAAAATAAAGAGAAGCCAAAGTAAGCAGCGCCTGGAAATTATCAGGATCATTCTTTAAAACTTTGTTTAGAGAAATTTCTGCTTCATTCAAATCTTCATTCATCCAAACACAAAGCTGTGCGAATAAAAGGTTATAATCACTATTGCCGGGTGAACGATCTAATAAAATACCAACCTGTTCTTTTGCTGTAAGAAGGTCTTTATTCCAGAGACTTATTAATGCATATTGATATCTTGCATCACTATCACCCGGAAAACGATTTAAATATTCCTGCAGTAAGCTAAGTGCCGTGTTGTATTCTTGTTGGTAAGATAAATACTTTGCAAGTTCAAGGAGTGTTTTCCCATCATTCTGATTTGATTTATATGTATTCTCCAGTTCAGCAATCTTTTCAGAAAAATATTTCTCCTGCTCGGCAAGAATCTTATCTCTCAAATCAATAAAATTATTATTATCAGTTTTTGTTTGCAAAAACAGTTTCATCTGATCGAATGCTTCCTGGTGCCGGTTATTTTTTAACAATTCTGAAATAAGCAAGTAGCGTATATTAAAATCATTCGGCTTCGATTTTAAGATCCTGTAGTATTTATCTATCGGGTATTCTTTATATTTTTTTCTAACCGGTAAACCATAATTGTACCTGCTAGTAGTATCATTTACAGTGTAAATGTATCCTTTACCTCTAACCAGGTCATAACCATCTAATGCTTCTTTAAAGTAGGGTCTTAGTTCCAAAGCAGTTTTAAATGCTTTTAAGGCAACCTGTTTTTTACCAAGCCACATTGTAAAATAACCATAGCGGGACCAGAGACGATGATCTTCAGGATATTTTTCCGTATATCTTTTTAAGATTGGCTCACCCTTAGAAATATGATTATTTTTTGCAAGTATCTCTGAGTAACGAATAATTTCATCGGCTGATGCTTCTTTCCTTTTCAGATACTCATCATACCAATCCTCTGCCTTCTGCCACTCTCCTAAATTCTTATAACATTTTCCTATCTCAAGATAATTAATTGGTATTGCAGTATTTATTGCAATCTCTCGTTTATAACCTATAATGTTATTAAGAAGCAGATCGGTCCAGGCATCAATTGCTCTTTGTAGGTTGGAATTATAATCAATATTCTTGGGATTTAGTTTTAGTGCAGACCTGAAATTGTAAACAGCCATTTCATACCGTTTGCGATGTTCGTAGCATAAGCCCCTTAAGTTGTAACCTTCGGGATTTTGTGGTTCGGCAGAAATGAAGCGGTTCAGCAGATCGATTGCCTCCCCATACCTGCCATATTTCATCTGTTCAACTGCTTCGGTTTTTAATCTATCGGTGGGCTGTTGCGCATAAAGATTAAAAGCAAGGAAAATTACAGCAGAAACAATAGCTACGGATTTCATGATATTTAACTTTTTATGAAATACCGGGGTTATACTTCTCCGATGGGTCATCTAAAGATAATTGCCCGAACAAATCCTCCGCATTCCGAATATCGGGATCTACTTTAATAGTATTAACGGATAGAAGTTTAACTATAGTTTCTAAATAATCAGGATCATTGTTTGGAAGATTATTCTTTATCTCTGCAAGGAGGGTATTAATGTCCTTATGCTCTTCATGAGTAAATAGTACAATAACTTTATTACCAACAACGCAAATCTTGTCTTTTTTATCTGTTGAAAGTCTTACCGCATTCTGCAGCTGGTTTATATTAAGTAGTTTAGATCTCTTTGCACTTTCATCTAAACAGATGGAAAACAATGTAAATACCTGCCCGGTACTTTTATAGAATGCTACCTGGTTATTTAAGATCAGTTCAAAATCGCTTAAAGAATATATGTTAGATAAACTTAATGTATCCTTTGGCAGGTCGAATTCAGAAACTGAAGTATATCTTTTCTCTCCTCCGGGTAAAGAAGGCTTTCCCGATTCAGCGAGCACTGCTGGTTTATAATCTACATAAATCCCTTTATAGGGTTCGATAAAATAATTCGCACTAAACTGACCTTCTGTATGTCCAACCTGGGGAATTATTGTCATCTTACCGGCTTCAGATTTGCTAACGAACTCACCTCTTTTTTGCAGGTTAATAATTCCGGTAGAATAACTCTTTAAAACATTTACTACTTTTCTTGAAGCATTAGCAGCAGCTTCTCCAACAACATACAGACTGGTTACACCCATATCTTCAACAACTTCACTGGTTTCACCAAAAGTTTTGTTTAGCAAATCCAGATTTCTAAAACCGATAAAGGGAGTAAGTTCATCGAAGACTATCCTGGAGGGTTGATACTTTTTTACAACATCTGCAATATCTTTTATATACTCAACCAGGTAATCATCCGCATTTTCTGCTAAATCAATATTTGTAGGCGGAGTTACCTTAACAACAATTGCAAAGTTTTCATTCATGTAATGTTGCATATCGAAATCTATAGATGCAGCATTAATCAACAGGTCCTTAGGTCGCACGCTTGTAAAATACAAACAAACCTCATTACGCATAGCGCATTCCATAGCATATTGCAATGCAAGAATTGTCCTGCCGGATTTTCGAGCACCCACAAGCAAATAAGACCCTCCCCTATAAAATCCTCCCCATGCCTGGTCAACAAGCGGGATTCCGGAAGGTACTAGTTGAATTTTTTTCTTCATAGCCCTGAGAATAGTTTTCTTTTTATTGCCAAATATTATGCCGAATGGAAATACTAATTACGGGCTAAAATGCATTAAAAGGATTGTTTTTTGCACTAAAGAGAGACAATTGTTTGTCCGGTGTATTATAATGTAACAGCAAAAAAGTGCATTTGGAAGCAAATTTCAAAAGATTCTTTATATAATCGAGCTGTTATATTTATCGGGAAGTTACCCTGTTCAACTATAATCTATTAGTAAATTATTAAGTCTTGTTAAGTATTTTCAGAGATAACTTTCTGTATCATGTAATTAGAAAAAGTCGAACTAATCTATCAGTATTAATGATTGAACATAAGCAAATAACTTTATTAGAAAGTTTTTATAAAATTAGTAATGATGAAATTTAAATCTGCTGTTTGTAGCTGCTTTCTTTTTCTTCAAATCCGGTTCTGAAAACGATATCCCAGAATGGTGAACTTACACCGTAGCCTTTATCCTCCTCTTTAAAGTGGTGACGAATATGATGATTCTTTATCATTAGCCAGAACTTGTTATGTATATTAAAATGATGAACAGCATAGTGAGTCATATCATAAAAGAGATAGCCAATTAAAAATCCGCTGAAGAATGGGAGCATATATACATTACCAAAAATAAGCCAGAAAAGTAGAAAGAATATTAATGCTAAAGGAATACTGGCAGATGGCGGCATAACCAATCTTTTTCTGTCGCTTGGATAATCGTGATGGACACCATGAAAAATAAATTTGATCCTTTTTCCAAAGTTTGTCTTTACAGGAAAATGAAATACGAACCTGTGCAGTATATACTCTGAAAAAGTCCAGATAAAAATTCCGGTTACAAGCAAACCGATTATGTAAGAAAATGGTAAAGAATAAACTGCAACGGAACGATAGATAAGGTAAGCAATTACAGGAATATAAATGTAAAGCGGAACAGTAAAATGAACTTTTGAAAACATTTCCATAAAATTGCTCTTGAACATCCTTACGGTTTCATCTTTGTTTGATATAAAATTCTTAGCCATAGTTAATCCCTTCTGTTTAGCAAAATTTGATTTAAATATAGTGAAAATATTTAGAAATATAAATCAATCATTTTAAGATGTGATCTGGAATAACTCTTATACTAATTTTTTCACAATCCCAATTCCGTTTCTTTCAGGAAGTGTAATTTTTCCATTAATAATTTTCATACCATCAAAAATATCATTTGAGATAAGCATAGCTCCATCCAGGTCTGCCCAGTTAACTAAAGAAGAAATTTGTGCCGCAGCGGAAATTGCACAGGAAGTTTCGGTCATACAACCAAGCATAGTTTGTAAGCCCATCTCTTTTGCAAGTAATATCATCTTATAAGCTTCATTTAAACCTGTAGATTTCATCAGTTTAATATTTATTCCGGAATAAACTCCTTCTACATTTTTTAGATCACATAGTCTTTGTACAGCTTCATCTGCAAAGATTGGTAAAGGACTTTGTTCATTCAGCCACGCTATATCATCTAAATGATCAACCGGTAATGGCTGTTCAACAAGCTTAACATTTTTCTCAGCAAGCCATTCAATCATATCTAGCGCAAGATGTTTATTGCTCCATCCCTGGTTAACATCAACAATAATTGGAGTGTTGGTTTTAGAACGAACTGCTTCTAAAATTTCTTTATCATTACCGGCGCCAAGTTTTATTTTTAGAATTTTAAAATTCTTTGCTTCATCCAGTTTCTGCTCAATCATTTCAACAGAATCAATCCCAATTGTAAAAGATGATTCGGGTGTTTTATTTGAATCAATTTCAAAGTATTTCCACAAAGGCATTTCCAGTATCTTCCCGGCTAAATCGTGTAGGGCAATATCAACTGACGCTTTAGCAGCATTGTTGCCTGGTTCTATTAAATCAATTTCATTCAGAATTTCTTCAATCTTAAGAGGATCGTCGTACTTGTTCAGATCAACTTTAGAAAGAAAATTTATAACACCCTCCTGCGTTTCACCAAGGTAAGGTGGAAGTGAAGCTTCGCCGTAACCCTTTATCCCTTTGTGTTCTATTTCGGTAAGAACAATTGGGGTTGTTGTGCGGGAATGTTTTGATAAAACAAACTTGTGTTTTAACTTAAGGGTATACGAATAAAAAGTTAGGTTCATTTTAAATATTGAGTAAAATTATTTTCAATTTTAATTCCGGAAATAAACCTGCCTTTATGCAAACCAAAAACATTTATGCTTTGTGCAGCCTTTCCGGAATAAACTTAATTTGAAATTAAAGATTAAAGTTTTCATATTCCAAAGCAAAAAAATAAAAAAGATTAGAAAAAAATAAAATTAAACCATATTGGTAAGGTAAATGGAACAGAAAAGAGAAAACTGGGGATCGAAAACAGGATTTATACTTGCAGCGGCTGGTTCGGCAATTGGGTTGGGTAACATCTGGAAGTTCCCATACATAGCCGGGGAAAACGGCGGCGCCTCATTTATTATTGTTTATCTAATTTGCATTGCCATAATTGGTCTGCCTGTTCTAATTGCAGAAATACTTATAGGTAGAACCGCTCAAAGAGATCCGGTTGGCGCATTTTATAAATTAAGTAATTCTAAATTCTGGGCAAGTGTTGGCGGAATGGGGATAGTAGGGGGATTTTTAATTTTATCCTTCTATGCAGTAATTGCCGGATGGGCAGTGGGCTACATTGTTGAAGCTGCACTTGGTAACTTTAAAAGTTTTACCGAACCAACTTTAGCGTCCGATCACTTTAATAATCTTGTAGGCAATATTTATTGGATACTCGGCTACTTTTCTTTTTTTATGATTTTAACAATGGTTATTGTTTATGCGGGAATCCAAAAAGGAATTGAGCGCGGAAGTAAAATAATGATGCCTGTTCTTTTTCTGCTTTTAATAGTATTAATGATCCGAGGCGTAACCCTAGAAGGTGCATCGGCAGGATTAGATTTTTTATGGAATCCCGATTGGAGTAAAATTAATGCTCAATCTGTTTTAATTGCACTTGGTCATGCTTTTTTTACACTTAGCTTAGGAATGGGTGCTATGCTAACCTATGGAAGTTACATGTCTAAAAAAAACAGCATTCCAAATTCAGCTTTGCAAATTGTTATTCTTGATACTTTGATAGCTTTAATAGCTGGAGTTGCAATTTTCACATCAGTTTTTGCAGGTGGATTAGATCCCGCTGCAGGACCCGGTTTGATTTTCCACACGCTCCCATCTGTTTTTATAAAGATGCCCGGCGGATATATTTTTTCCATCCTCTTTTTTGTTCTGCTAACAATTGCTGCATTAACTTCATCAATTTCACTGCTGCAGGTTGTTGTATCTTATTTTGTAGACGAAAGAAAATGGAAACGGCATACTGCTGTAACAGTTATTGCAGCATTTATATTTTTGCTCGGTGTGCCAAGTGCTCTTTCATTTAATGTTATTTCCGATTTTAAAATTTTTGGATTAAACTTTTTTGGTTTAGTTGATTTCATAGCCTCCAATGTATTACTGCCTCTTGGTGGTCTTCTGATTTCCGTATTTGTTGCCTGGGTATGGGGTTTTGATAAAGTATTGATTAACCTTAAGGAAGGTGCAGAAAAATTATTTGATGAATATCCAGGAATAATTACATTGTGGAAAATATTTTTAAAATTCTTTGCACCTATTTTAATTTTCTTAGTTCTGCTTCAATCAACAGGGATTTTAAACAAAATTACGGCCTTGTTTTAATAATCATTAAACAGATATACTATTTTTTACCAACAAAACCTGAATGTAATAAGTAAATGAAGAAAAGTACAGCTGGTCTTTTAGCCTTTGCAATAATTATTGTTGTTTTAATAGTGGGCGGAATTGACTTCTTCGATTCAGTATGGTCATTCCCCGGTAACTTCGAATTTTTCAAAACATTTCCTACTAAAGACCTTCCGCTTGGGGTGATTCCCTTAATGATTATTGTGCTTGTTGGTACAGGAATATTTGTTACAATAAAATTAGCACTGCCGCAAATCCGTTACTTTTGGCATGGTATTAAAGTTACAATGGGTAAGTATGATAACCCTGAAGATGAGGGCGATCTTAACCATTTTAGGGCGCTTACAACTGCTCTTTCTGCAACAGTAGGAATTGGAAATATTGCCGGTGTAGCTACAGCAATTTATTACGGCGGACCCGGTGCAATTTTCTGGATGTGGATTACAGCATTTTTTGGTACAACACTAAAGTATGCTGAGGCAACATTTGCGGTTGAATACAGGGAGCTGGATGATGAAGGTCATACAGCCGGAGGACCTATGTACACTATAGAACGTGGACTTGGCAAAAACTGGCGATGGCTTGCTGTTGCATTTGCATGCTTTGCTGTAATATGTTCGTTTGCTACGGGTAATGCCATCCAATCGTTTACTGTTTCCGACCAGGTTTATTCTGAAACGGTTCAACTGCTTGGAGCAAATCATTTTTTAACTTTAAAACATTCAATCTTCGGAAGCTTCCAGCTTTCGGTTCAGCAGGTTATAAACGGAATTATTTTAGCAACAATAGTTGGGGTGGTCATTATAGGTGGAATAAAGAGAATAGGAAGAGTAACAGGATTCCTTGCACCTATAATGGCAGTAATTTATGTAGTATCTGCATTCTTAATCATCCTTTTTAATTATGCAGAGGTTGGAAGCAGTTTTCAGTTAATATTTGAAATGGCTTTCAATCCGCCTGCAGAAATTGCAGGAGTTGGCAGCGGAACATTCCTGGTTATTATGAACACCATGTTATGGGGAGTGAAAAGAGGATTATATTCTAATGAAGCAGGACAAGGAAGCGCAGCCATTGCACACTCAACTGCAAAAACAAAGTTTGCCGTCCGCGAAGGATCGGTTGCCATGCTGGGACCTTTTATTGATACAATTATCATTTGTACCTTAACCGGGTTAGTAATAATAGTAACCAACGCGTGGCATCATACTCAATTTTTTGTTACAAGAATAAATCCGGATTTTACAGGCGAATTACTTAACAGCAGTCTGTTAACATCATTCGCTTTTAAAGAAGGATTAAGCTGGCTTACAAGTTATGGAGATAAGATCGTAACTGTTTCGGTTCTTTTATTTGCAGTCTCAACTGCAATAAGCTGGTCGTTTTACGGCGACCGGTCTGCTAACTATTTATTTGGAAAAAAAGCTATTCTTCCTTACAAATGGGTGTTTGTAGTTTTTGTGTTTATTGGTGCAATTGCCGAGCTGGAAGCTGTGTGGGCATTTGGTGACGCAGCACTTGGTTTTATGACATTCCCCAACCTGCTTGCAATTATTTTGCTATCGGGAGTTCTAAAGAAGATGACAAAGAAGTACTTCTCGATTAAACATAAGGAGTATAGGAAGAAGTAAACTTGATCTACCGGTCAGATTAATTATTAAGATGATTTACTTAGGGCTTATTTGTCCGGTTAAACATCTCCTGTATTATCAATCACAGAATTAGGCAAGGGTTTATAGCCGATATTACTTTCTGCACTGGCTAATTTTATAGTGCCTTTTTGAAGATGGTAGTAAAGCATATCATTTTCTATTAAGTAATAAAATGCTTTTTTGAAATCATCTATAGATACACCAGCTGTTGCGGCAAGTTTTGCTAACTCGTGCGGGTCATCAAAATCTGCCTGGTTAAGCCGGAGCATATATCTCCTGGCTATGTAAAAAACCTCGGAACCCGGATCAACCATTCTTATACGGGTTCTGTTTGTTACCGGATCAAGGATATCATTAAAATAAAGTGGGACAAAATAACCATTCTGGATAGAAACCATTGCCCCGCTCCCTCCATTAAGAATAAACTGAGCTGCGGAAAAACCAAGGTCCCTTGTATATTCCATATCGAAAGGAATCGGGTCGGCACATCTTAACTCATAACCAATGTTTTTGGCAACAATGGTAGTTTTGATTCCAAACTCTTTTAATCGTTCCTGTACTTTCATCTTAAGTATTTCGCCGAAGTTAACCTCTGCAATCCGTATGTTATCGTGTGCGTCTCTTTCTATATCCACTAAAAGTTCCAGGTCCTTTTCACTTAATCTTTCAACCAAACCTTCTGCAAGTATTGCCACACCATCTGACCTGCCATAACTTAACCGCTTAATGATTGCACCAACCAGCACATCAACAATATGCTTAATCCCCAGGTCATTATCAGGAAATTCTTCGGGAATAAGTGTTAAAGTTGCGCCGGTTGCTTTTCCAATGCCCAACGCTAAGTGCCCGGCTTTTCTTCCCATCGAAACAACAAAATACCAGCGCGAAGTAGTTTGTGCATCAACCATCAGGTTTTTAACAACCTCTACACCAATATGTCTTGCAGTTTGGAATCCAAAAGTAGGAATACCGTGCGGCAAATCGAGATCATTATCAATAGTTTTTGGAACGTGTACAACTCTAATTCTGCCTGCTGCTATCTCATTAACTTTTAAAGCACTATATGCAGTATCGTCACCCCCCATTGTAATTAACTTATCTACGTTAAGCCGGAGCAGCGAGGTAACAGTATTCTGGAGATGTTTTGTATCTTTAGTAGGGTTTGCCCTGGAAATGCCTATATACGAACCACCCCTAAAATGAATCCTGCTAACATTATGAATGTTAAGTTCTTTGTAGTGAGAGATATCTCCTTCCATAATCCATCTAAAGCCATCTTTAATACCAATGACTTCAATCCCTTCAACAGCAGCCCTTATAGTAGCTGCACCAATTACGCTGTTAATACCCGGGGCGGGTCCGCCGCCAACAAGTATTGCTAATTTTTTAGGGGCAATTGACATACGATCGTCTCCTAGAAACTACGGAAATAAATAAAAATATGAAGCAATGGTCAAGAAAATAGAAGCGATTAATGAAGTATCTTCAACTTAGCAAATTTAAGCATCAACTGTTTAACATTGTTGTTTTCAAATGCCACAGTAGCTTTAACCATATCTCCCGAACCGGCAACATCAACCACTTTACCAAGCCCAAATTTTTCGTGCATTACACGGCTTCCGATTCTAACTGTTTTATTTTCCTGGTCAAAATCTTCATAGTCAACAGAATCGAAGTATTCATAATATACTTCTTTTTTAGTTTTCCTGTTTGCCTTTCTGCCAATGCCGCCGTTTACCTCTACCAGTGTAGATGGGTCCAGTTCATCAATAAACCTTGAGCGGCTCTGGTAAGCAACTTCGCCAAACCTGTATCGTGAGCGTGCATGCGAAAGAAATACCTTGTTTTCTGCACGGGTTACTCCAACATAAAACAATCTTCTTTCTTCTTCAACCGAAGCATCGGAATTGAAGCGGTTTGCTATTGGGAAAATATCTTCTTCGCATCCTGATAAAAAAACGATTGGAAACTCAAGCCCTTTTGCACTGTGCAATGTAAGGAGCGTAACCGCATTTTTTTCATTCTCGTACATGTCAATATCGGCAACGAGTGAAACATCTTCTAAAAATTGATCCAGTCCGGCATCTTTATTCGATTCAGAAAATTCACTTAGTGCAGAAAGCAATTCTTTTATATTATTTATCTTGTTTTTTGCTTCGGGTGTGTTTTCTGATTTGAACATCCTTATCAATCCAAGCTCATCAACAAGTGCACGTGTAAGTTCGCTAACTGAAAGTTTATCTTTGAGATCAATATATTTTTCTAGCAGCAGGCGGAATCCTTTAACATTTTTCTGGATTCGTTCCTTAATATCTATAACTTCAAAAACTCTTGCCATCGTCTGGTAAAAGGTAAGATCGTGTTTGCGTGCAAAGCCTATCATCCTATTTACTGTAGTGTTGCCAATTCCACGCTGGGGAAAATTCATTATTCTAAGTAAACTTTCTTCATCATTCTGATTAGATAAAACCCGGAGGTAAGCAATAACATCCTTAACTTCTTTTCGCCTGTAAAATTCAACTCCGCCAATTATTGTGTATGGAATTTTTTCTCTTCTGAAAATATCTTCCATTGCACGTGACTGTGCGTTGGTTCTATATAAAACTGCAAAATCTTTATGCGATAATTTCTTTTTGCTTATCTCTTTTTTAAGGTATTTAGCAATCTGGTATGCCTCATCTTTTTCATCGGCACATTTAATTAATGTTAGCTGCTCGCCATCGTTGTTCTGTGTCCATAAAGTTTTTAGTATCTGTTTTTTGTTGTTCTTAATTACAGAGCCGGCAGCTTCCAAGATCATTTTTGTAGAACGGTAGTTCTGTTCCAGCCGGAAAATTTTATGCTTTTTAAAATCATTTTCAAAATCGAGCATGTTACTTAAGTTAGCACCGCGCCAGCTATAAATGCTCTGTGCGTCATCTCCAACAACAGATATTTTACAGTTCCTGGAAACGAGGAGTTTAATAAGTTCGTACTGTGCTTTGTTTGTATCCTGGAATTCATCTACAAGTATGTATCCGAATCTCTTTTTATACTTTTGCAGAATTTTTACGTTGGAATTAAAAAGCTCTATCGGCTTAAGCAGCAGGTCTTCAAAATCCATTGCATTGTTTGCTACTAATCGTTTCTGGTATTCTTCGTAAACATCTGCAATTTTTTCTTCAATAAATGAACCTGCATGATCTTTTCTGTACTTTTCATGTGGGATCATATGGTTTTTAAGAAAACTTATCCTGTGCCTGATAGAGTTATTTGTAACTCCCTCAATATCAATATTAAGGGCAGTGGTAATATTACTTACCAACGATAGGGAGTCTTCGGTATCGTAAATAGAAAAGTTACTTTTATGGCTTATGTGCTTTGCTTCAATTCTTAAAATGTGAGCGAAAATTGAATGAAAAGTACCCATCCAAATGTTATTTGCTTTCTTTCCAACCAGCTCTTTTATCCTTACCTTCATCTCATTGGCTGCTTTATTTGTGAAGGTTAGCGCCAAAATAGTTTCCGATTTATAACCTTTAGAAAGAAGGTAGGCAATTTTATAGGTAAGAACCCTCGTTTTGCCCGACCCAGCACCGGCTATTATCATTTGCGGACCGGCGATATATTCAACCGCTTTTCTCTGTTCCTCGTTAAGTTCCTTTAAATCTACCATTATTCTAATCTTTTTTGAAAATTTGAAATGCAAATATAAATAAAGGATTTACGAATAAAAAGGCAGGAAACAAGTAAAAATTACATTTTTTCTTTGCAAATCAGACCCATTTCTGAATAATGCCTTCAATTGGCACTTTTTTAATTAGCACTTATTTGGCATTGTTATGGTTATCAAATTTATAAATACTGTTTTTCTGCCAGCAGGGGAAAGCAGATAATTATAATTTATTAAGCATTAACTCGAATAAATGACCTCCGAAACAGAGAATACTAGCGAGTCTGATCCCTTGGAAAACAACGAGCAGGATATAGCAAAACCCTCCTTAGGTGGGAGTTTTCCCATCAACGACCAATTACGTCTTGAGCTACACTTTAATCAAACACCTTTAGGAATTATAGAGTGGGATAAAGATTTTAAAGTGATTAGGTGGAACCCGGCCGCAGAAAAAATATTCGGCTACTCGGAAGAAGAAGCATCGGGAAGAAAAGGTATTGATCTTCTTGTACCCGAAAATGCTAAGGAGGTTATTGAAAAAATTTGGCTCAAACTGCTAAACCGCAAAGGTGGTACAAGGAGCACAAACATCAATAATACCAAGTATGGGAAGCAGATTTTATGTGATTGGTATAACACTCCCCTTATCAACGACAATGGTGAAGTAATAGGTGTATCATCTCTTGTGAATGACATTACACATCAGGATAAAACCAGCAAAATCCAGCGTGCTTTATATAAAATTTCAGAATCTGTTAATACAATAAATGATATAAACGAATTGTATGAAGAAATTCATAGCATTGTGGCAGGGTTGATGAAGGCAGAGAACTTTTATATAGCGCTGTATGATGAATTCACAGATCTTATCTCATTTCCTTACTTTGTTGATGAATTCGATAAAAAACCAGAACCGGGTAAACTTGGAAGAGGTTTAACCGACTATATCCTCCGCTCCGGACAGGATATGCTTATCGATGCGAAGAAAGACCTGGAACTAAAAGCAATGGGGGAAACTGATATGATAGGACAGCCGGCAGAAATTTGGCTGGGGGTTTCGCTTAAAATTAAAAACAAAACAATTGGGGTAATTGTAGTTCAGGATTATTACGATAAAACCACTTATGGTGAGGAAGAAAAACAGGTTCTTATCTATGTATCAGAACAGATAGCATCGGCTATAAGAAAAAAAATGGATGAGGAAGAACTGAAGAGATACTCCGAGGAATTGCATGAACTGAATAAAAGTAAAGATAAATTCTTTTCAATTATTGCACATGATCTTAGAAGCCCTTTCTACGGACTAATGGGATTAACTAACATCCTTAAAAGTGAATACAAGGAGCTTCCACCGGACGAAACAAAAGCTTACCTTGATGAGCTTTACAGCTCTACATCCAATCTTTACACTTTAATTGAAAACCTGCTGGAGTGGAGCCGCATCCAATCCGGTAAAATGATTTTCCAACCTGAAGAGCTTGATTTTAAAGAACTTTTGCAAGAGGTTATTCCAGTTCTTTATCAAACAGCACAGCTTAAGTCGATATCAATAGAAAATTGTATTAATAACTGTTTAATTATTTATGCCGACTGGGCAATGATAAGATCACTTATGCAAAATCTTATTTCGAACGCTATAAAGTTTACTCATAAAGGGGGAAGTATTAATATTTCGTGCAGCAAAATAAATGATGAAAAGATTGAAGTAAAAGTGAAAGATACAGGCGTAGGAATGAGCGAGGATAAAATCTCTAAACTTTTTAGAATTGATGAAAATATTTCCACACCCGGAACCAATAAAGAGAAAGGAACAGGGCTTGGATTCCTGCTGTGCAAGGAAATTGTTGAAAAACATGGAAGCACTATAAATGTTACAAGTGAAATTGGAAAGGGAAGCTGCTTTAGTTTTGCTTTAAAGCTTTCATAACCAGCTGATTGATTCTCTCCAGAATATCATTAAAAAAGATTATCCCTGAAAATTCAACTTTATTTGCTTATTTAAAAAAATACCCCCGGGCCTAATTAAACAGACCCGAAGGTTAAGGAGAGAACATATGATGCTGATTAAAATCAACAACTACCGTGCCATCAATATTTTGTATTTTTTTTATGATTTTGGAAGAATTTTGTCCTTTTTTAATACAATGCATAATAATGAGAAGAATAGAATAATTAGTTGTAAAGTAATTATCCGCTTTTATTAAGTAATCAGTTTCAAAATTTTTTATTTAACGCTTGAATATAAGCTGGAAATTTACTTTTTTTGCTCCAGGTGACAAAAATGAAACCTGAAAAAATTTATATACAATTATTTTTTCTATTACCTACTATTCTATTGGGAGGGTGCAGACTTCTAACCGGTGATAATACTGAACCTATATCTGTAGTTGAACCAGTTTATTTAAATGCTTTTATTATCACCTCACCTGAAAAATCTTCGTTTTGGAAACCGGGGGATATGATGGAAATTAAATGGATTACTTCCGGTTCTATAGACAAAGTAGATATTCAACTTTACAGGAAGAGTGCTTTTAAAAAAGAACTGGAAAATAACTTAAAGAACAACGGTTCTTTTATATGGAACATACCAAATGATATAGACCACTCGCTTCATTATCACATAAAAATTATTAATCATTATAATCCTGATGAATACGAACTAAGCAATGGATTTGCGATAAAGGATTAACGAGTATTACTATCGCATCTCTTAAGCTACTTCAGCAGAATCATCTTTTTTGTTAAAATAAATTCACCAGCATTCAGAGTATAGAAATAGATTCCACTGGCAAGAGTTGAAGCATCAAAATCAATAATGTATTTCCCCGGTTGCATATGTTCGTTAATTAGAGTCGTTACTTCCCTGCCAAGTATATCATATACTTTCAGACTTATTAATCCAGTTTCGGGAATTTGAAATTCTATCTTTGTACTCGGATTAAACGGATTTGGATAATTCTGATGAAGTATAAATTCAGTTGGGATTTCCTCAGTAAGATCAGCACTGGTTACAAGATCAATTCCACCTGAGAAACAGGTAACTTTCCCGTCTCTTGTACCGGCTAATAATTCATAACTATAATTTCCATCAATCGAAGGCATTACATTTACTGAGTATAACCAATCAGAGAATTGGTGGCTGAAAATTAGTGAATCGCCTTTTCCATTAATACAATAAAAGAATTCATCTCTGGCACCAACAATAACATCTTCAAATCCATCATCATCAATATCTGGAACAGCAGCAACTCCAAACTGAAAATCCATCTGCCAAAACCACAACTGCGTTCCACTACCTCCGCTTAAGCAATTAAATCCATTATTAGCGAATGAAGCAACCAAAACATCCGGTATCTGGTCATTATCAATATCTTCAATCAAAGCTATTTGAATCACTCCTGCAGAAGAACCAAGAGGATAAGTCCATATTATTTGTCCATTCCTTCCGTTTAAGCGATGAATATTTCCAAAATATTCAGCAGCTATTATATCCGTACTATCATTCGACAACGGCAATGCCAGCATTTCTTTTGGTTTATGGTCAATCATGTCTTGCGTCCATATTGTTCCACCATTAGATCCATTAAGAGCTCTTACAGACTGATTGGTGCTTCCATTATTTCCGTACGCGATAACAGCTTCAGGAATGTTATCCCCTGTAAAATCATCAACTGAAATAATAGTTTTACCGAATGAAGGATTTGATCCGGGATAAAAATGCTCCCAGATAATGTCTCCGTTCGTTCCATTAAATAAGTATGCTCGTTTATAACCAGTGCCTGAAGAATTTCCGTCTGCTATTGCCAGAACATCATTCACATTATCGCCATTAAAGTCTCTTTGCACATCAGCAGCTTCAAAAAAACCGAAACCGTAATTTATGTCATCTCCATACTTCCAGATAATTTCTCCGTTAGTTCCATCTAAGGCATAAACGTGTTCGTTACTTCCACCAGTTGCAATCACAACATCATTAAATCCGTCTCCATTTAAATCATCAGCAATTTGCATTGCATCTTGAACTCCGTACTCAAAGTTAGCTCCAATGGACCCGATATTAGTATTCCCTTGATACGTTGTAAAAATCCACAGAGGATATGATGTACCTGAAGCGGCACCATCCAGACACATTGTCCAGTAGTTTTCTGTTGAGATCATCACTTCAGGAATTCCATCACCTGTAATATCATTAATAGGTTTTAACGCTTCAATACGGGGTGATGCACTAGAAGAGCTTGGATGTGGAGGAACCTGGTACTGCCAGAACATATATCCGTAATTATAGGAACTAAAAGTTCCGTTTCCTGTTACAGCAACAGTTGCCGCAGGATTTACAGGATCGTTGGAAGTTATTCTTAGTGTATCGTTGTAAATTCCGGTTTGAGTAGGATAAAAATAGATAGTTAAACTCACTGTATCTGCTGGGAAAACCTGGAAAGGAACTTGAGGAGATTCATAACTATATTCAGGAAGACTAAACTGCATATCGGATACCAGCAGCAGTTCATCACCCATATTAAATATTTTAAATTGCCAGTGAGTTATTCCTTCCTGCCCTACCCACACAGAACCAAAATTATGAAAGTTGCTGGTTAAACCTATAACCGGTCCGTCAAGTAATCCTTGTCCCGCGAGATCAACATCAACAATTGGATCTACTGGATCGCTGTTATAAATTCTTAGCAATCCAGTATAATATGTGTAATCCAGTGGGGCAAAATTAACTGTAACATTCTCTGAATTACCCGGTGCAATATTTAATGGAAATGAAACCGGATCTATATAAAAGATACTTCCTGCAACAGTTATTGAATCAACTGTAAGAGTTGCTGAACCGTTGTTGTACATCTGTACTATCGAATTTGAGGTTGAACCAACGGTAGTATTTGGAAATGTAATAGAATTTATAGGAACATAAATCTGGGGGGTTCCGCTTCCACCCAAATCATATTTAAATAATTGCCTGCCCGAACTTGCTCCAACCGGTTCTGCTAAAAGCCAGAAGTATGTGCCATCCCATGCAAGACCCCTTGGACTCTGGCTTGATTGATCCGGTACATGAAATGAGAACAAAGTATCCTTAGTTGCAACATCAACTGCGAAAACTCTTTCGTCGTCACCATCGTTGTCATCCATTACATAAAACAAAGTATCGCCATTAAAAGTAATTCCCTGTGGTTGCGTACCGTATGTTGGAATGGTATCTACAATGGTTTTTGTATTTACATCAATTTTGTATAGTGCAGCATCAGTATTGGGATAATAAACGGAGAGCCATAAATGAGTTCCATCCCAACCCGCTCCGCCAATGTACCACGAACCTCCGAAAAGTTGAGACGAAATAATTGAATCCAGTACAGTACCATCCGGAGCAATCTTAAAGAAATCGCCTCCTCCATATCTTTCTACATACCAGAAATTTATTCCGTCGTGTGTTAAGCCCTGCGAAGGTCGTATAGATGGATAATTAATTGTTACCTGATCAACCTGGGTACCTGCAGAATTAACAGCATTAATTATTCCTACACCTACACTCGATGAATAAGACGATATCCAGTACTTTCCGTCATTATAGACCAGTCCGTATCCATAATCATAAAACGTCCCGGCAGGAAGGTTTACAGTTTCGAGCAAAGTTTGTGAAAGGTTTGAGGAGTTAAGAAGAATTGCAATAAAGAGGATTAATTTTTTCATAACTATAATCCAATTTTGATAGGTTAAAATTTATGTAACTAAAATAGAAATGAAATTAGTTACGCGGATTGTTTTTCCTCCAATCTTTTATATAATCAGCAATTGCGTGAGTGGCTGCACCCGGAGTGAAAAGTTTGCCAACACCTAACTTTTTTAACGCTTTAATATCTTCTTCAGGAATTATCCCGCCGCCTGTTAGCAGCACATCATCAACTTGTTTTTCATCCATAAGTTTTTTTATCTTCGGAAAAATAGTCATATGAGCGCCTGATAAAATACTTATTCCAATTACATCCACATCCTCCTGAATAGCAGCTTCAACAATCATTTCAGGAGTTTGCCTTAACCCGGTGTATATCACTTCCATACCGGAATCGCGCAAAGCTGCTGCAATCACTTTTGCTCCCCTGTCATGACCATCTAAACCGGCTTTTGCAACCAGCACTCTAATTTTTTTACTCATTGTAGATGTCCTTGTATTTACTTACAAAAGAGCGAATCTCATCAGCATATTCCTTTATTGCTCCTTCAGAATATGATTTAAGTTTTGGTTTAAGACTGAAATCGCTTTTAAAACGAGGAATTATATGAAAGTGAAAGTGATAAACAGATTGACCGGCAGGATCTCCGTTATTGGAAATTACATTAAAACCATCTGCATTAATACTGCGTTTTACTGCACCTGCAATGTACTGAGTAGCATTAATTACTTTTTGTAATTCATCTTTAGGGACAGTTAAAAAATTATCATAATGTTTTTTGGGAATTACCAGGGCATGCCCATAGTTAACAGGTTGAATATCGAGAAAGGCAATAATGTTATCATCTTCAAATAGGATTTCTGCTTCGGCTTTTTTTTCAGCAATGTTACAAAAGATGCATTCCATAGTTTTAAAAATAGTGTTAAAAGTTCATTTAGGCAAAAGTGATATTTTAAAACTAAATCATATTAAGATAATTATTCTTCTTTGGAAATACACCGAAAATTCCCCCGGTATGAATAAAGATATTTCTTTTTCCTTTATTCCTGTTTAAGACTAACTCGTTATACGCAACAAATGCTTTGCCTGTATAAGTGGGATCTAAAAGTATTCCTGATGAAGAAGCAAAATTAATTATCTTTTTCAGTTTATCATCTGCTATGTTTTTATAGCCTTCAGTGGAATATCCATCAATAATTACCAGCTTGTTTTCATCAAGTTTACAAGAAAGATTATAATCCAGGATACAACCTTCGGCAAGCTGTAAAATTCTTTTTCTTATTTCTTCTTGAGGAAGAAGAACGTTGACTGCATAGGTTTTAATCTTCAGTTTTCTCAGCGCTGCACCTACCAGCAATCCCGCTGCCGTTCCACCAGATCCGCATGCAGCATAAATTCCGTTTATCTTTTTAAGATCAACTTGTTTTCTTAATTCATCTATAAAAGAAATATAACCCCAGATGCCAAGAGTTGAAGAACCGCCGGTTGTAATTACATAAACTCTTTTTCCTTTTTTAACAAGCTTAGCTCTCTCCTCAGTCATTATTTCATCAACATTAGCATAATCTTTTTTATCCAGGTAAGAAATTTCTGAACCATAAATTTTATTAAGGAAAAGATTTCCTTCTGCACGCATCCTGCTATCGCCCCAGAGGAATAACCTTGTTTTAAATCCTAACTTTGAAGCAGCGGAAGCTGTAGCACGGGAATGGTTTGATTGATCGCCGCCGCAAGTAAAAATAATATCGGCTTTTTCTTTCTTTGCTTCGTAAAGAAGAAATTCGAGTTTCCTGATTTTATTTCCCATAAAATCGGAGCCGGTGTAATCATCCCTTTTTATTAAAAATGATTTGCCCTTATAGTTTAATGTTTCCAACGGTGTTGGAAGATGAGCGAGGTTAATTTTTTTAGGAATCTTCATTTTCATGTTCTTCCCTCTGTTTCCATTTATAAAATTTTCTTGCACGGTTTAAATCTTCCTGCGTATCCACACCAATGCTTTCCATTTCTGTAACCACTATTTTTATTTTGAAACCGTTCTCAAGCAATCGCAGTTGTTCAAGTTTTTCAATCTTTTCCAGGTCTGTAGGTTTCAACTTGGTAAACTCCATAAGCGCTTTGCGCCGGAATACATAAAGACCTATGTGCTTGTAAATTTCTGCCTGTTCTATTTTTCTCTCATCAGTGTGAGCATCTCTAACAAAAGGAATTGGCGAGCGTGAAAAATAGAGTGCATTGTTCGTGTAATCGAAAACAACTTTAACAACATCGTGAGAGTTTAATTCTTTAACCGTGGTTATCCGTTTTGCAAGTGTAGCTACTTCTACTTCCTTATCGAAGAGTAAAGGTTCGATCGCCTGGTCAATCATTTCAGCCCTGATGAATGGTTCATCTCCCTGTATGTTTACGATTATCTCAGCATCATCCATTTTTTTTACAGCAAATGTTATTCTATCCGAGCCGCTTGCAAAATCTTTAGATGTTTCAATTACTTCTGCTCCAAAACCCCGCACTACTTCTGCAACTTTTTTATCATCAACTGCAACAATAATTTTATGCAGCAATTTAGATTTTGAAGCACTCTCATAGGTGTGCTGGATCATAGGTTTGCCACCAATATCGGCAAGCGGCTTACCCATTAAACGGGTGGATGCAAAACGTGCAGGAATTATTCCAACTATCATAATTATTGTTTGGGCTAATGCCAGGTTTTATGTTACATTTCTCTAATCCCCGCAAAAAAAGTCGGGGCTATTTATATTATATGAGTTTAAATTTTTAAATAATAAACCTCAAATAGCAAATCACAAATAAATTCCAAATTCAAATTTTCGATCTTCAAGATGGTTTTGGAATTTTGAGAATTGGTCATTGAAAATTATTTGTTAATTAAATTTTGTTAATTGTGATTTTGAATAATTATTTCTCTCACTTTACCCATCAGTTCCATTTCATCTTTGCGTGATTCAATTCCTTCTGTTGAAATTGGTTTATCAAAATGAACATGAATTGTTCCCGGTTTAAGTTTATAAGTATTTTTAGGCATAATTTTATTCGAACCGCTAATTGTAACAGGCACAATAGGAAAACCAACCTGTGAAGCCAATCTGAATGCACCTCTTTTAAAGGGTTGTATCTCTCCTGTCTTACTTCTTGTTCCTTCTGCAAACACAACCATTGAAATATTTTTTTTCACTAGTTTTTCTTTCGCTTCATCAATACTCCTCATAGCGCTTTCAAAATTTTTTCTATCTATCATTACATAAGGTCCAAGATAAAGCTGCCATCCAAAAAAAGGAATTCGGGCAAGTTCTTTTTTGAAGATCATCGCCATCCTGTTTGGAATAGATTTTTGAAGTGTTACAATATCATACTGGCTCATATGATTAGAAACAAAAACATACGCTTTATTGTGTGAAAAATTTTCCAATCCGGTAACTTGTAATTTAATCTTGCTTATTAAAAGTATTCCGCCGGAAAAATATTTTGATAATTTGAAGTATAAAAAATAGCTCCTGTCAACCACAGAGAAAATGAGAGCAAAGATTGAACAAATAAAAGTATGAATAACAATCAGGAATAATTTAAAAACGGTTATCATTTAACTTATCTCCTGCTCTGTAACTGCTTTATCAGTATTCTCAATTGGCTTAAATGAATTGCCTGCTGAACTACTTATTGCAGAAATTCTGTTCTTAATAGAAGGATGACTGTAAAAAAACCACTCCACAAAAAAGTGAGGTTCTTTATCACCTAAATTTTGTTCATTTAATTTTTCAAGTGTATTAATAAAAACATGAGCATTCCCGGTTTCCTTTACTGCATACTCATCTGCCTGGTACTCATATTTTCTTGAAAGAATATTTCCTAAAGGTGTTTGAATAATTCCGATTAGCATAGACCAGAGCGCAAGCAACGGCACTGCTGCAATTTGCGTGATTGAAGTGAAATTAAACCAGCTTAGAGAATTTTTATAGAGATATGCAATTAAAAAAAGAGTTAAAAAACTCATAATTGTTCCAAAGATAATATTTTTAACTATGTGTTTCTTCTTGTAATGCCCAAGCTCGTGTGCAATAACAGTTTCAATTTCATCATCAGAAAAATTATCGAGTAGAGTATCACCGAGAATTATTCGCTTGGTTTTTCCAAGTCCGGTAAAAGCTGCATTTGCCTTCCTTGTGTTTTTACTCATATCGAATTTGAAAACATTCTCCACTTTTATTTTTGCATTTTTCGCAAGTACAGTTATTCTTTCTTTCAGTTCTTCGTTATCAATAGGAGTAAGCTTATAAAAGATAGGTAGAATTAATACAGGGAAGATCTGTGCAAGCACAACAGAAACAAAAAACATAATAACTGCAAAGGGGAACCACCAGCTATCACCAAATTGATTTAAAGAAAAGTAAAAGAGTAAAAGGATAGGAATTCCAATTGTTAGCGAAACAAGCAATCCTTTAAAACTTTCCCAGATCCATTTTCCAAAAGTCTGGTTTGATAGATTGTACTTATGCTCTAAATAAAAACCTGAATAATAACTTACCGGGAATGACAAAACTGAACCAAAAAATCCCACAACAAGTAAAAAACAAATGAACAACAGGTAAGAATTGGTTACGAATTCTGAAATGTAATTTTCCAATCTTAAACTGTAACCAAGCCATATAAATAGTAAAATTAAAATAAATGAAGCAATAGCCTCACTTATTCCAATAGCTAATTTTATGTTGTTGTATCTTTTAGCATCCATCGTTGCAAAAATAGTTATATCGGTTTTTGTAAGCAATTTGCATAAATATTGTTTAGTTATTCCGTAATTGGCAACGTTCTCTGCGGAATTTATTCCGTAGAATTAAGAAAAACCAAAGCTAGCAAAAACGGTTTAAACCGTTTTGTCTTGCTTTTAGCGTACCATATCACCGCAATAAATTGCGGTGAGAACAAAATAAGATTCTGTGATAATAAAAAATTCCCGAAGCTAAAGAATAACTTCGGGAATAATTTTGTGGTATTTCTAAAGAGCTATTCCTGCTCGGATGTTCCATCTGATTCCAAAACTTCTTCAGTAACTGTAGCACAGCATTCCTTTTTGCGATCTGGCTTACATTCTTTCTTACTCATTTCCTTATGGTTCTTATGATAGCTTACTTTTTCTTTTTCTTCCCACTGTTTTTTACATTCTTCTTTGCTTTTTCCTTCACATTTCTTTTTACAATCTTCAGTTGCGGAAAGAGTAGACTGATCGTCTGATGAACTTTGCTCAACTTTTATAGTTTGCTCTTTTTTTGAATCATTTTCAGTCTGCGCATTAGCTGTGATTGCAATTAGCAAAACAAACGACAGGATGGCAAGAATAGATTTCATATTGTACATTTCTATAATTATTAGATTATTTTAGATTTCTTTTTAAGTGTAGATTAGGGTTATAAATTACAAAAACATCAACGATTTACAAGTGGCAAATATTTCCCGGTTTATTTCAAATTTCCTCTACATTTTCATCCAATAACCAACCCATCTTTCCGTCAGCCAGTCTTATTTTTACCCAGTCATCAAGTTTATTTTCTAATTTCACTTTAAGCCCTTCGTGAATTATAAAAGTATCGGTGCTTTTAATATCTGGTGAAGTTTTAACCGTTACAGATTGAATAACAATAATC
>JAZGGS010000127.1:0-3465 GCA_036480595.1 Ignavibacteriaceae bacterium | reverse complement strand
CCACGATATTTATTTGCTCCATCTAAGGCTTCTTCCCCCACGTAGCTTACCAAACTTTCAAAGGCTCGTTGGGTTTCCTTTACCTGGAAATTAAAGCCATCGTCAGATTTCCAAAGAAGTCCACCTTCCTTATCGCCCAATGTTGCACCTAAATCCCGACTTATCATATAGATATTATCGCCATAAGAAAAAGCATAGACATCTTCCAACTCCATTTCTTTCGATGTCAGGCGTTCAGGATAAAACTCATAAGGACCTTCCAATGTTTTTGATGTTGCCACACCATAGCCAAATTCTCTGTTATAGAAATCATTTGGATCTTTTTCATGGTCAGGAGTTGCCGATTTAAAATAGAGTAAATATTCTCCTTTGTACTTAATTAATGATGGATTTGTAACACCTCTGAGCGAATTATGGTTCCAAATTTTATGATCATCAGGGCAGCGTAAAATCGTACCATCGGGTTCCGCTCCTTTTGCAGGCTGCCAATCATCATTCAAATCATCAGCAACATACATTATGATGCGCTGTTTGGTTCTATCATCATTTTCATTCACAATAAAACACAATACATACCTGCCATCTATAAATTTGATCGTTGGATTGTGAGGGGCGTTAAAGGTTCCATCCTGATCTGGTACAGCAATACGCACAAACTCAAAAGGACCATCGGGTGTATCACCTACATAGTGGGCAATTTCAGACGTTGTAAAGTAGCCTTTGAAGCCTTCTTTTTTATTTTTTGGTATAGGCCACTGAGCCACATAAAGATGCACTTTTCCGTCTTTCCCTACCACTGGTGATGTTCCCCATACATGGGTACCTTTTTTTTGGACAGCAAGCCCGATGTAATCAAGGTCAAGTTCTAATTGGTTCGATACTTTTTTTTCCGATTTCATCTTTTTGTTTGTGTGACACCCATATGTTATAGTAATTAGAATTGCTACACAAATACCCAAAATTTTACAACTGAATTTTCCATTTTTAAATTTTTAGAATACTACTTTTCGATGTTGTCATTTACTGATAAACAGATAATTAACTTCACAAAGTCATTCCATCACCAATTCTTAATTGGTTTCACTTTTTTCTTACCCTCTATCAGTGCTTTCTCTTTCGCTTCCCATGCAATACTTCTGTCAAAAAGTACTCTGTACTTCTCATAACCATTATATTTCACGCCGTCTGCTTTCCAGTGCTGTAATTGTTTGTCGTACAATTCACGCATTCTGGTTAATTGTGATTTATGTTTTGCATCACCTGCCAGATTTACCATTTCATACGGATCGTCCTTTATGTTGAACAACTCTTCTGTGGCTTTTAGTCCCTGTTTTTCATCTTCATAAAACCAATAGACATACTTATAATCCTGATTGATTACAGAAAAACAGTGGGTTGCATCGGGGCCCCATACCTGAGTAATTGGTAATGATGCTCTTACCGGTTTTTTTGGATTATCCAATACGGGAAGTAAACTTTTACCGTCATAAACCGCAGGGATTGCAACACCGGCTATATTTAGAATAGTTGCAGGAATATCAACATTGGCAGAAAGCACCTCTGTTTTTCTCATTTTATCACTTTTTTTGTGACGTGGATCAGTGATAATCAGTGGACATCTTACCGATTCTTCGTAAGGAAGTACTTTTGAACCCAAACCGTGGGAACCATTGAAATACCCGTTGTCTGATGAAAAGATAATGACTGTATTGTCATCTATTCCAAGCTTTTCAAGTTCATCCATTATCATCCCGATGGAATAGTCAACACCATAAATTAATTGATTGTACTTGCGCAATGCCTCCTGATAGGTATCTTCTTCGGAATATCCCCACTGTACAAATCGCGGGTACTGTCTTCCTTTTCGGGAGTGAGGGGCAAGATGTTTACCTGCTTCTCTCCCATAATTGGGTAATTTATGGAATTTAGTATCCTTATAGATACCATCAAACATAGGGTCGGGCTGTACCGGACGATGTGGTGCTTTATAAAAAACACTCATACAAAAGGGTTGTTCTTTTTCTACCGATTCTCTCATGAAATCAATAGTAGCGGCTGCATAGGCTCTGGAGCTGTGAGGATATTCTTCGGCATATTTTGCTATACTTTTGTTTTCTGCTGTCTCGTAATGGGTTTGTCCCGGGCCGCCTGCCCAAAAGTCGAAATCGTGTTTGGCAACTTCGCCTTCTTTCTTATAATTTTCTCTGTTGTTGGAGATTGAAAAGCCAAACTTACCACCAAATCCTACTCTGTATCCGGCTTCTTTTAGTTTCAAAGGATAAGCGTCTGACCATTTCTCTGTTTTCATTGGTCCATGCTCAAAATTACATCCGGTTTTGTACTCATACTGTCCAATCATTACATTGGCTCTACTCGCCATACAAATGGCTGTGGTATTGTAATGCCGCATAAACACAAGCCCACTGTTTGCCAGTTTATCTATGTTTGGTGTTTTCACATCGGGATTTCCATAATCCTTCTGTGTATCGTAGCACTGGTCATCTGTAAAAAAGAAGATTATATTAGGAGCTAGGTTTTCCGCTGATTTTGAATATCCGTGTCCTATAATTACGATGATAATTAATAGTGAGAGTGTAACTTTTTTACACCTATCAGCTTTTAATAAAAAAAAAATATTCTTCATTTCTTTTGTTTACACTATAGGATTTAAGGCACAGTTGAGCCAGGAAAAGAGATCGAAAGTTCGCAACTTGCGATCTCTTTTTATTGTTCGACCCTTGCTAATATGAACTCAATTGTGAGTTACACCTTAAATATTTAATTTAAAATTATTGAACCGTATATATTCCGGTATATGGGTATAAGCTGGTCAGTTGCGACCAAATTAGTTTAACTCCTCGTCATGAACCATTATGGCTTTATCCAATTTCAGCAAACATTTTACCAACCTGTCGCCGTGAAAGGCTGCAATCTTGCATACCCGGCTTATCCCACGAGTTGAAGCCAGGGTAATTGCCATCAATACCTAAAAGTCTTGTAATGTTATTACCGGTAAATGAAGCCTAACGTTCTTCAGCTGGTTTTTAAATTCTCAACTACTAATTATAACCGGGATTTTGCTCCATAACGGCTCCTGTATTGGATTGAATAATTCCCAGTGGAATTGGGAATAAATTGTTCCACGGATTAAGTTTACTTTCATCCAAATTCCGATTATATTTTAAAGCCCATTCATAAAATTTACCCGTTCTTACCAGAGTGTGTCTCCGATATTCTTCTGTTACCAATTCTCTGGAACGTTCCTTTAAAATAAAGTCTAGTGTAACATCTGAACCACTAATTGGAGATGCATTAGATCTTGCTCTTAATGTATTGAGATATTCAGCTGCAAGATCATTTTTCCCTTGATTCATCATTGCTTCTGCAGCCAGTAAATAGGTTTCGGCCAAGCGCATAAACATTTGATCATCGTATTGTCCACCTTTTGAGGCATTCTCAAAAACA
>JAZGGS010000126.1:0-15053 GCA_036480595.1 Ignavibacteriaceae bacterium | reverse complement strand
AAACCAGCTTCCACCCGTATCGGTAGATTTGAATACTCCGCCGGTTGAAAATCCTGCATAAATAATGTTCGGGTTAACAAGGTTAAATTCTATATCAACTACTCTTCCTCCAACGTTTACCGGTCCTGCAAATTCCCATTGTGCTGCAGTTTTTCCTTTTGCCAATCTTTTATTCATTGTTTCGCGTGCAAGTTGATGCGCTTCTTCTAATGCATCAATGTATGCACGCGGGTCTGCATCCATATAAGGAAAGGTTCTCTTAAGATGAGCCCATTCGTATGGATATAAATCGGGACCCGGTTTTTCGTTATGATAATTTTCTGTTGAGAAATGATTGGTTGTAATAAAAGTATCTTCAGGAAAAAAAATAAAGGAAGATAGTATGGAAGTGACAAATAAAAGAGTAAAAAAAGTTTTCATATTGTAATACATCTTTTTTTGTTAAATAATGTTTAAAAATTAGTAAAATTCAGCATTAACACAATAGTTTTTTTAGTACCTGAATCCCCCTTAAATTCTATTTAATAGCAATAATATTATTTGCTGCTAATTTTTATTACTCTATACTAGAATCTTTCAAACATTTTTGTAGATTAGTGGTATACCCACAAAGAGGAAAGGCAATGAAAGATAATTATTTATGCCCGCATTGCAGGGGTCATCTTAATACCGGTGAATATATTATATTTTCTTCAAGAACTTCTAAGGGAGGGTTGGGATTAATCCTTCTGCACTATACTTTAGGAGATTATTCAGTCACAACGCATCCGCTTTTTGAATATGAAAAAGGAGAAAAACTTCAGCTCTTCTGTCCTATTTGCCATAAAGAACTGGCTTCTGATATACATGAAAATCTTGCCAAAATATTATTGATCGACGAGAGTGGGCAAGAATTTCATATACTTTTTTCGAAAGTTGCAGGTGAGAAAAGCACCTTTAAAATTATTGGTGATAATGTAGAAGTTTTTGGAGAACATTCAGATAATTACCTGGATTTGCTTGGAATGAGATAGTTTACTTCCTGTTAAAACAAAAATTAATTTTATCCTGGTGAAAGAAATTCGAATCAGGGAATTTGTTCCGTTCCCAGGTTTTCAGTTCTAAGTATTTTCCAGGCATCGCCCGATTTGTTCATATGATGAATTCCTTCAGCTCTCATATTAGCAAAGCCGGTACCCTGCAACGCACGTGTAGTCTGGATATAGTGAACTTTAGCTTCATTTCCGGTAATTTCAACTACCTCGGTTTCTTCCAGAACATATTCCAAATCATAATTGCTAAAAATAAATTCCATTCCCTCAACTGTTGATCTTCGCTGGGGACTATCCTCGTGAACCGTTGCTAGAACGCGTTCTTTATCTTCAGCATTGCTGGCATCAATGTTTTCATAAATTACTGCAAGAATCTCTTCAGCAGTTTTTTCATCAATATTATCCTGCTTTTTAATTACAGTTTCTCGTTGCGGTGCTTTATCCTCAAGTTCATTGTTTTTTACTACTGGAGTTTCTGTTCCATGGTTTATTTCCCTCTTTTTCTTTTCACAACCCGTCAGGATAAAGAGTGATAATGAAATTAGAATGATTATTTTGTTAAAGTTTTTCATAATTACTGTTACCTGTTATTCTATTTTACTGATAATATTTTTTCTAATTGTTCCTCGTTTACGTTTAACAAGCCGGTTGGCAGCAACCTCGGCGTTAAAGTTTTCCAGTTTTCATTTTTAGTAAAAACTTCTTTGAAAATAGGGAGTGCATTTTGCAGGTCACCATTATTAACAAGTGTTACTGCGTGCCAGTATTTCATTTCCTCATTATCCGGAAACATTTCTTCGGCTGCCATATATTCCTTCATTGCCAATTCCATATCACCATGCTCAACTGCAACATCTCCATTGTTCATATGTTCGTATGCGCGGTGTACTTTTAACAATCGTTTCAATTCTTCAATCGGTTCAGGGTTATCATCAACCCTTAAATCGATTAACCTGTCCTCCCACAGATTGCCGGTTGCTTCGCCGCGTACTATTAAAAGGCAAGCAGATTGTTTTCCTCTTATGTCACCTCCTGCATTCTCTCCCGCTTCAAGGGCGGCAATCATTCTTTCAGCAAGCGATCCTGTGGAATTTTCGAATGATTCAGACATAGCAGACCATACTTTATCGTTAAGCATTAGGTTTGCCTGTACTGAGTAATTTTCACCAACTATATGACCGGCACCATATATACAGTTCTTACCTGTGTAAGCTTTTACATTTCCATTTACATCCAGTACTGCAAGCTGGCGCAAGTCTCTTCCTTCATCCTCTCCAATTAATTTGTCTAAAACTTCATCGGCACTCATACCCTGTTTCATCAGTTCAATTCCATCAGGACCAAAAGCAGGATTAACAAAAGACTGTGTAGCTACTACACCTACACCCGCCTCACCCCACGCTACAATAGAACCTACAGAAAACCAGTGCGACTGAACCGCAACACCCATTTCGCCGGTTACAGGATCTCTTGCAACAATAGAATATGTATGGGCAAAAGGATTTTCAGAATAAAATAGTTGGGCAAAACTTATATCTGAAAGAAGAGTAAATATTAATACAAACAGAGTTATAATGTTTTTTTTCATGGCAATCACTATTTTTATTAAATGGAATGTTAAGATAACCAACAATTAAATTTTCTCAAATATCAAATGTGCGCTACAACTGCAACGCTTGTTATTAGCTGAATATAAAATTATTTTTGAACATAAATGAAAGCAGAAATGGAAAGAAAAATAAATTTTATCTGCAACCGGGAAGAAATATCTGCTTCTCTCCATCCCGGTATTACACTTCTAGACTTTTTGCGAAAAAACCTTTTCTTAACAGGAACAAAAGAGGGCTGCCGCGAGGGAGACTGCGGTGCGTGCACAGTACTTGTAGGAAGCTTGATTGATAAAAGAATAGAATATAAATCCATTAACTCCTGCCTCCTGCCAATTAATGATGTTAACGGAAAACATGTTGTAACTATTGAAGGATTAAATAAAGATAAACTTTCCCCGGTTCAATCATCATTTATTGATGAAGGTGCAAGCCAATGCGGATTCTGTACACCCGGGTTTATTGTTTCATTAACAGGTTATTTGTTATCGCATCAAAATTTTAATAAAGATGATGCTGTCTATTCAATGGATGGAAACATTTGCCGTTGTACAGGTCATACATCAATAATTCGTGCAGCAGAAAATTCGCTGAAAAAAATCCAATCGCAAAAAACTTCCTCTAAAAATCATATTAAAAGATTGATAGATGCAGGCGTTTTACCCGCATATTTTAATAAGATAAAACCGAAGTTAGAGAAATTACAAAAGAGCATAAAAGTAAGCAGAAGGATAAACGAAACAAGTAAATATTTAATTTCCGGCGGCACCGATCTTTATGTTCAGAAGTGGGAAAAAATATATGAAACAAAAGTTAATTTTCTTTCAACAGGAATTATTCCATCATCAATAAAAGAGAAAAGCGCGAAATGCATTATTGGTGCTGGTGCTTCGGTCAGTAATCTTATAGAATCACCTGAAATAAATGAATACTTCCCGGAGATGAAAAAGACGTTAATGCTGTTCGGATCTTTGCCGATAAGAAACAGGGCAACTGTGGGGGGAAATATTGTTAACGCTTCACCAATTGGTGATATAACAAGCATATTACTGGCTTTGAATGCTGAACTTCGGATAAAAGATGGTAAAAGTTTTCGTAGGGTGGATTTAAGAAAATTTTATAAAGGATATAAAAAGTTAAACCTGAAGAAATCTGAATTACTGTACGAAATCAGTTTTAACTTACCTGCTAGAAACTTTTATTTTAACTTTGAAAAAGTGTCACAAAGAACCTACCTCGATATTGCAAGCGTAAATTCATCAATCTACATTGAAACCAACTCAAACAAAATTGTAAAAATACACTTATCAGCCGGTGGTGTAGCACCCGTTCCACTTTACTTAAAAGAGGTTTGTAAGTTTCTTACAGGAAAAGAAATTAATGCAGCTATAATTGCCAATGCCTGCAAAATTGCAGAATCAGAAATTTCTCCCATTAGCGATGTAAGAGGTTCAGCGGAATATAAAAGACTTCTTTTAAGACAGTTAATATTTGCTCACTTCATAAAATTATTCCCTGGCAGGATTAACATCAGGATGATAGCATGAAGAATACAGATATCATAAATCATGTAAAAGGTGAGTCGCAATTTGTAGATGATATTTTAGTTCCTGAAGGTTTGTTGTACGCATCCGTAAGTTATTCAAAGATTGCACATGGAAAATTAATAAACCTAAATATCAAAGATGCAATCAAAATTAAGGGTGTAAGAGAAATCTTTACTGCAAAAGACATTCCCGGCGAAAACCAAATTGGCGGAATTATACCCGATGAAGAATTATTTGCAACAGATAGATTAGAATTCATTGGACAGCCAATTGCAATTGTTGTTGCAGACTCTAACTTAATTGCAATGGAAGCAGCTCGTAAAATAGAAATTGAAGTTAAAGAACTGCCCGTTATTACTGATCCGCGGGAAGCTTATAAAAAAGGTCGGCTTATCATACCTCCACGAACCTTTTCACTTGGTGATACGGATAACAAATGGAATGATTGTGATTTTATAGTTGAAGGCAAGGCAGAATCCGGTTCACAGGAACATATTTATCTGGAAACACAGGGAGCGTTTGCATATCCAACTGAAGGGGGAGCGATAAAAATAATATCGTCGACACAATCTCCCACTACAGTTCAAAAGACTGCAGCCAGGGTTCTTAATCTTCATATGAACAAAGTTGAGGTTGATGTTTTAAGAATTGGCGGAGGATTTGGCGGGAAGGAAGACCAAGCAACCTGCTGGGCAGTTTTAGCTGCACTCGGCTCATACAAAACCAACCGACCTGTTAAACTGATCCTTAACAGGCAGGAAGATATCCGCTTAACAGGTAAACGGCATCCTTACTCATCGGATTATAAAATAGGATTGAACAAAGCGGGAAAAATTCTTTGCTACGAAGTTACGTTTTACCAGAATGCCGGGGCTGCTGCCGATCTTTCGCCGGCAATTATGGAACGTACATTATTTCATTGTACAAACAGTTATTATATTCCTAATGTTAAGGCAACCTGTATAAGCTGCAAAACCAATCTGCCTCCAAACACAGCATTCCGCGGGTTTGGCAGTCCACAGGCAATGTTTGTTATTGAATCGGCAATTTATAAAGCAGCAGAAAAGATGAATGTTGAGCCGTCAAAAATTCAGAGGAAAAATTTATTGGGTGAAGGAAATGAATTTCCATACGGGCAGCTTGCTGAAAAGTGTACCGCAAGAACCACCTGGAAGAAAGCTGAACAAATATATGAGATTGGAAAAACATCCCGGGATGTGAAAAAATTTAACAGGGAAAATGATCTTTATAAAAAGGGACTTGCTTTTATGCCGATCTGTTTTGGTATCTCTTTTACCAATACATCAATGAACCAGGCAAGTGCATTGGTGCATGTTTACACAGACGGAAGCATAAGTCTAAGCACTGCTGCTGTTGAAATGGGACAGGGAGTTAATGAAAAACTAAGGCAGGTGGCTGCTCAAACCTTTTCAGTTAATATCGATCGAGTTAAAACAGAAACAACCAACACAACAAGAATAGCAAATACTTCACCGACAGCTGCAAGCAGCGCTGCAGATCTTAACGGAAAGGCAACTGAACATGCCTGTCGAAACATTCTTGCTCAACTTAAAGAAGTTGCAGTTGATTTACTAAGCGCAGCCTCCTCTCAGCATATAGAAATAAAAGATGAAGTTGTTTACGTGGATGGAAAACAAACCGGCTTAATGTGGGAAGAATTAATAAAAACCGCTAATCTAAACCGGGTAAGTTTATCTTCGCATGCATTTTATGCAACACCTGGAATTTACTTTGATAAAAGCATAGAAAAAGGTAAACCGTTTGCTTACCACATTTACGGCACTGCAATAATCGAAGTAACTTTGGACTGCCTTAGAGGAATTTATAAAATTGATTCGGTTAAAGTTGTTCACGATTTTGGAAAATCATTTAATCCCGTAATAGACCGCGGGCAGGCAGAGGGAGCAATTGTGCAAGGGCTTGGGTGGATGACTATAGAAGAGGTGATGCATGATGAAAAAGGGAAACTTATTACAGATTCATTATCCACTTACAAGATACCGGATATTCATTTTACACCGAAGATTAAAGTTGAATTTTTAGAAAATTCTGAAAACCTGATGGGAATATTTAAATCGAAAGCAATTGGTGAGCCCCCGCTTATGTATGGAATAGGCGGTTACTTCGCAATTCTGAATGCTATGAAATCTTTCAGACCTGGTTATGAATTTAATATTCCTGCGCCAATTACTCCTGAAAGAGTGTTGCTTTCACTTTATCCTGAAAAATAATTTCTTTTTTATATGACAATTTCTGATCCGGTTGCATTTATAATACTTTTTGGTGTTGGCCTTATCGCCGGTTTTATAAACGTAACTGCCGGGGGAGGTTCTACTTTGACTTTGCCAGTGCTGATATTTCTCGGGTTGGAATCTTCACTTGCAAACGGCACGAACCGGGTAGCAA
Organism: Ignavibacteriaceae bacterium; assembly: GCA_036480595.1. GTDB lineage: Bacteria > Bacteroidota > Ignavibacteria > Ignavibacteriales > Ignavibacteriaceae > JAZGGS01. Next base: position 8,441 of record JAZGGS010000126.1, on the reverse strand, counting down.
TTCTTCTTCAAAATATTTCTGCAGTTTATTCATTTAAACAAGAAAAATACCTCCAGTTTAAAACCAGTATTAAATTTGCATTGCTTACATTGCCGGGAGCTGTGCTGGGTACGCTGCTCGCTGTAAATTTGGATGACGCAATTTTCCAGAGGATACTTGGAATAATAATGATAGGGATTATCTTTTCAATGTTGTTTCCTCAAAAAAATATTACAACTAAAAACGAAACTGGTAAAATCACTTTTGCAGTTTATTTATCGATGTTCGGCATTGGATTTTACGGCGGATTTATACAAGTGGGTGTTGGGTTTCTTTTAATGGCAGCATTAAGGTATCTGATGAAATTAAACCTTGTGCTTGTAAATATGCACAAAGTTTTTATCGTACTTATCTACACAATTCCCGCATTAATAATTTTTATCGTAACGGGTAACATCAACTGGATTTTTGGATTATACCTTGCAGCAGGGAATGTTGTTGGCGGGTGGTGGGGTGCTAAAGTTTCAGTAAAAAAAGGAGAAGGATTTATTAAGGCGGTTTTAGCGGTAGCTGTATTTATAATGGCAGTAAAACTTCTCGGTATATTTTAAGCCAGCTCCTCTACAAGGAATTTTCCTGTAAGAGATTTTTTATTTTTAATAATATTTTCAGGTATTCCCTCTGCTACTATATCGCCGCCGTATTCTCCTCCACCGGGTCCTAAATCTATTATCCAGTCTGCCGTTTTAATTACATCCATATTATGCTCAACAATAACAACCGTATTGCCTTTATCAACAAGTTTATTCAGCACATCAAGTAAAATTCTCACATCCTCAAAATGAAGACCGGTTGTAGGTTCATCAAGCACATAAAAAGTTTTTCCGGTACTAACTTTACTCAATTCTGCGGCAAGCTTAACTCTTTGTGCTTCACCCCCGGAGATCGTTGTAGCTTGCTGTCCAAGTTTTATATAACCCAAACCAACATCGTGTATTGCTTGTAGCTTACGCTTTATCCTCGGCAGATCCTCAAAAAATTCAAGCGCTTCATCAACTCTCATTTCAAGTACATCTGCAATCGATTTTGTTTTATAAAGAACTTCGAGGGTTTCCCGGTTGTATCTTCTTCCTTTGCAGGAATCACAACGCACATGAACATCTGGTAAAAAATTCATTTCTATTTTTCTTAAACCATCGCCGTTACATTCTTCGCATCTTCCACCGGCAACATTAAAACTAAACCTTCCTGTTTTATATCCTCTTATTTTAGATTCAGGAAGCTGTGCAAAGAGATCCCTTATAAATGTAAACAAACCTGTGTAGGTTGCAGGATTCGACCGCGGAGTTCTTCCAATTGCAGATTGATCAATTTCGATTATCTTATCAATATTTTCTAAACCTTCAATTGCTTTATACTTTAGAGGAACAGATTTGGATTTATAAATCCTGTTCATCAATATTTTTACAAGGGTTTCATTTAATACTGATGACTTGCCGGAACCGCTTACTCCGGTAAGTAGAGAAAGTGTGCCAAGAGGGATTTTCAAATTAATATTTTTAAGATTATTACCTGATGCACTTATTAACTCAATGCTTTTCCCATTCCCTTTTCGCCTGACATTGGGTACTTTTATTTTTTCCCTGCGTTTAAGATAAGATAATGTTATCGAATCAAATCCATTATCAGAATTAATAAGTTTCTTAGTGACGCCATCTAAAACAACCTCGCCGCCATGTTCACCCGCGCCTGGTCCAAGGTCAATCATATAATCAGAGCTTTCAATTGTTTCCCTGTCATGTTCAACAACAATTATCGTGTTACCAAGGTCTCTTAAATTTTTTAGGGAGTTTATCAGCTTAATATTATCATTTTGATGAAGACCTATTGAAGGTTCATCGAGCACATAGAGCACTCCTGCAAGCTGGGTACCTATTTGTGTTGCCAATCTTATTCGCTGAGATTCGCCGCCAGATAAAGTACGTGCAGAACGGTTTAGTGTTAAATAATCCAATCCAACATTCAACAAAAAGTGTAAACGCTCATTAATTTCTTTTAGGATTGGCTTTGCTATCAGTGCATTTCTTCCTGTTAATTTCAGCTTACTGAAAAACTCAGCTGCTCTCTGGATAGACAATCCGGTTATTTCGCTGATGTTTTTACCCTGGAATTTTACCGAAAGAGATTCTTTTTTTAATCTTCCGCCGTTACAGGTTGAGCAAGTATTTGTATTCATATATGCTTCAACCCATTCTCTAACTTTATTGGAAGATGTGGAATCATAATAGTTTTGAAGATACCTGTAAATTCCTGAGAACCTGTGCTGATACTTAACCGGTCTGCCTCCTCCGTATGAATATGAAAAAGATATTCTATCGCTGCTTCCCTTTAGAATTACGTTTACCTGTTCCTTGTGCAGATTGTTAAGAGGTGTTTCAAAATCGAAATTATATTTTTTAGCAATAGCTTCTAGCTGCGTAAAGAACCAGATTGAGCGGGGTTTGCCTAAGGGTGCCAATCCTTCTTCGTTAATTGATTTGTTCCAATTCGGAATAATAAGATTTGGATCAAGTTCCTTTTTTTCTCCCAGCCCCTGGCAGTCGGAACAAGAGCCATAGGGTGAATTAAAAGAGAATGAGTTAGGCGCAAGTTCACGGTAACTGATTCCGCAATCAAGACAAGCCAGGTGGCGGCTAAAAACATTATCATCGTTTCTATAATTTACAATTACAATTCCATCTCCGTAATTAAGTGCAACCTCAACCGATTCTGTAATCCTGCTCCTTGAAGTTTCCTTAACACTCAATCGGTCAATAACAATTTCTATATTATGAATTTTATACCTGTCAACCTGGAATCCCTTTGTTATTTCCCTCACTTCCCCATCAACTCTTACTCTTAAAAATCCATCTGATAATATCTCTTCAAATAATTCCCTGTAATGCCCTTTTCTTCCTTTTACAACCGGCGAAAGTATAGAAACTTTTTTTCCTTTAAGTTGATTCAGAATAGAATCTATTATTTGTGAAGCCGATTGTTTTTTGACAGGTTTTCCACAGTTATAACAATGCGGTGTTCCAATCCTGGCATAAAGCAAGCGAAGGTAATCGTAAATTTCTGTAACAGTTCCAACCGTTGAACGTGGGTTACCCGATGTAGATTTTTGCTCAATAGAAATTGCCGGGCTTAGTCCTTCAATAAGATCAACTTCCGGTTTTTCAAGCATATCTAAAAACTGTCGGGCATAAGCAGAAAGCGATTCAATATAGCGCCTCTGTCCTTCGGCGTAAATTGTATCGAATGCGAGGGAGGATTTTCCGGAGCCGGATAAACCGGTAATAACTGTAAATGAGTCACGAGGTATCTCCAGATCAATGTTCTTAAGATTGTGTTCGCGGGCGCCTTTTATGATTATAGAATTCTTTTCCAATTTTAGCAACGTTAAATTTTAAATAACTATATTACTTATAGAAGTTATGATTGTCAATTAAAATCGAACTGCACTCACTTACTTTTTCATGATTAAATATCCTGAACAAATTAGAACAATAGAAAAATTCAGCCGGAAAAGCTACAAGGAAAAAGGTTCAGCATTTATTGGGCGGGTTTATCATGTAGAAAAGGAGAATGAAGTAGTTGAAACACTTAATAAAGTAAAAAAGAAATATTACGATGCCACTCATCATTGCTATGCTTATAAATTGCTGAACGGAAAAATTAAATACTCGGATGATGGTGAACCCGGCGGTTCTGCCGGTATAAGGATTCTAAAAGCACTAGAACATTTTGACCTTGTTAACCAGTTGGTGGTTGTAACAAGATACTTCGGTGGAACAAAACTGGGTGTTGGTCCCCTTGGAAAAGCATATTACAGTGCAGCTTATGATGTATTAGAACAATCAGAGATAGTAATTAAAACTCTTTATTATATTATTTATATCACTTCTGCTTTCAATAATATAAGCCATTTATACAGAATAATTGCGCAACACAATTCAAAAATTGAAAATTTAGTTTACCATGAAAATGTGAAGTTGAAATGTTATGTGCAACCTTCAAAACTTGATATTATTACTGCAGAACTTAACGAGGTAGGCAGGGGAGAAATTATTATTACAAAATCTGAAGAGAGTTTTTATTTATAACCATTAAACATTTATTGATAATTGTTAGAAATTGATAATTGTTAGAAAAAAATTATTCGATACCCCTTGATAAAAATATCGTTATTAGCGATATTTGACAGAGACCATATTTTTCAACAAGGGAAGGGGAATTTCATGAGCACTAACAGCACAGCAGAAAGGTTGGCAATTCTTACATTCAATTTGCTAGCCAACTGTCAGGAAAAAGAAATTCGCTTGGCAGAAGTACACAATTTAACCCAATCAGAGTTCAGATGCCTTCGCTTATTCGGCAAAAATGAGAATCTTAACAATAAACACATTGCCGAGCGAATGAACCTGAGCCCAAGCAGGTTAACAAGAATAATTGACGGGCTTGTTAAAAAGGCATACATCAACAGGGAGATTGATCCGAACGACAGGCGTAATATGAGGGTTAATCTTTCTAGAAGAGGAAAACAGTTGGTTCAACAATTGAACAAAGCTTACGTTGATATTCATAATGAAATTTTAGAGGATATCGATGCATCGCAGCACGAACCAATTATAACTTCTATGGATCACTTACTCTCAGCACTTGAAAAGTGGTTAAAGAAACCTGATTAGTTTTACAGACAAATTTTAGTTGTTCCGGGCTGATAAATTTTAAACTTTACCGTAAGATTTTTGCGGGCTTAATTTCAATCCTGCAATATGTGAAGAATAGCATAGTATCCACAATTTAAGAATCTTACAAAGTTAATTTTTTACACCCAATCCTATCCCATCTCCAATGGGAAGAATAGTAGATTTAAGATTTGGCTGGTTAATAAAGATTTTATTAAACTGCTTTATATGTATAGTTGATTTTTTATACTTTGTAGGCACACGGCTTGCTGCAGCATAACCCTGCCATAATAAATTATCTATTACAATAACCCCTCCTTTTTTCAGAAGTACCATTGCATAATCAAACAACCGTTTATAATCTTCTTTATCGGCATCTAAAAATATAAAATCATATTTCTTTTTTAACCGGGGCATAATATTAAAAGCATCACCTTCAATCAACTTAATTCTCTCTCCCAGTTCGGCTCGTTCTATAAATCCTTTTGCGAGGGCGATGTTATCTTCACTTAACTCAATAGTGTGAAGTACGGATTTCTTTTTTAAATTTCGCGCAATTCTAATTGCAGTATAAGCGATAGCGGTTCCTATCTCTAGACAACGCTTTGGATCATTCATCAATATTAACTGTTCAATAAACTCCGCTCCCTGCCAGGAAAGGATTGGTACATTTTGCTCTTTTGCAAACTCTTCCATTTCTTTAAGCAGTTCATCGCTCTCTTTCCTAAATGAAGAAATATACTTTTGCTGTACGGGATAAAATATTTTATTCATCTTTTCATACCGAAAATTTCTTTTGGATGTAAAATAGGAATTTTACTAAAAAGATGGTGTAAAAATCTTAACATTTAAAGATTAAATAATTGGTAAAAAAGAGGAGCTTTCCACCAGGTAATTAAAAGATTACCTTAACAGGATTAAATTCCTGCTGTACTTTCTTCCGTTAAGATCTACAAGGAAGTAATACGCCCCACTTGCTGCATCTATACCCCAGCTAGTTTTTCCATACCAGTCATAATGGTTTGTCCCTTCCTGGGTAATGGTAGAATATGTTTCAACCTCCTGACCTATAGGATCTATAATTTTAATTTTTAACGATTCATTACCGGAAGATTTAACTGATATCCTTGTAAATGTTTGCTGGGAAGGTATAAATGGATTCGGGTAAGGTTCGCTTATAATAAAATCTGTAAATGTTCTTTCACGATCGAGATTAAGATTAATATTCAACTGCCCGTAGAAAAACTTATATGTATCATTTACAGGATCTCTGAAGGAAGTTCCGTTAAAATCCTTATATGTGAAGAAAAAATTAATTAAATCTCCATCAAAGAAAAACGGTAACTTTAATTTATACCCATGGTTAAGATCAAATTCCATTGGTCCATCGGCATAATTCTCTCCGTCGGTTGAATAATGAAAAGCAACTGACTGCGAATCGATATTATCCGGCTGCAAAATCATTTTATGGAGTGTAAATGTACCCTGAGTTTCCTGAAGGTTCGGAAATTGAACAGCATTCAACGCAGAAAGCAACCCGTAACCTATTTCATAATCGGGGGTCTTACTATTATCAGCAGTTTCAAAAAGGATATTTCTAACCTGAGAATTTAAAAGATGCGGATGAGCAGAGAGAAGCAGCGCAGCTATACCGCTTGCAATCGGGGCAGAAACTGAAGTTCCGCTTGCAGAACCGTAACCATTAAAGTTGCCGGCAAGTGCTCCATACACGTTTAAGCCCTGAGCAACTACATCCGGTTTTATTCTTCCGTCAAACGAGGGACCCCTGCTGCTAAAACTCACAACTTCATTATTATTATTAACTGCTCCTATACCTAATGTATTAATACCATCTGCCGGAGCTGTAATATAGAACCATGAAGAGTTACCTTCATTTCCTGCAGAAGTAATTGTAACAATTCCTCTTCCGTATGATAGCTCAGCTGCACGAGTAACTATTGTAGTCTTACCATCCATATCGCTGTAAGTGTAAGAAAATGTTGATGGATCGAAAATACTGTAACCAAGTGAACTGCTTGTTACATCAACTCCGTAACCCTCCATCCATTCCAGCGCTGCTGCGTAGTTATCTTCTTCAACATGAGTTTCACTTCTAATATCTTCGGTCTTTGCAAGTATAAAATCGGAACCAAATGCAGCTCCAATAAGCGAACTGTCTTTTAACCCGGCAATGATAGAAAGCACGAGTGTCCCATGATTATGCTGGGCAGCTACATCATTTGTGTCGTTGGCTGTTGTAGAATCTTTAAAGACAAAATCGTATTCTGCAACAACATTTGTATTTACAAGTGATTCATGATTCTTCCAATCAAAACCGGTATCGAGCAAACCAATTAATATACCTTCACCTGTAATCCCTTTGGAATGAACAGCCGGAACATCAGAAAGCTGAAGCTGCCCGAATGAAGGACCGTAATCGTTTAATGATGAAGTTGAATTGTTTTTAAATACTTGTTCATTAACTGCCGGTGGTGAACTGAAAATAAGGACTTTTACTCTCTCTGTTTTGTTTACAAAATCTATCTTCTCAACCAACTGCAATTGTTCAGCAGTAAGGTATGCAGAAACAGCATTGAACCACTTAAGCTTATTCTGAATTTTGATGTTAAGAAGTTCAAGTTCATTTACATATTCTTCATAAATTGGCAGATCCTCAAAAGTAATAAAGTTCTCTTTACCCATATTTTTAATTCTTCTTTCAATACTTTTATCAGATAAGTAACTTAAAGCCGTTTTGTATTGAAGGCTTGTTTTTTCAATACTTTCAGTTTCCGTAATTCCTTTGTCTTTAAAATAGATGAGATATTTCGTTTGTGAAAATGAGAGAAAGAGAGGTAGAGCAATAATAATGAGAAGATATTTTTTCATTTTCTTTTTGTTTATTGTTGAATTGATATAGCTATATATAAATCCTTGAAATATTATAAAAGCTAAAAAACCGGTAATGAAAAATTATTCCACACACTGGAAAATCCGTTTGGTTCTTATTCCAGAAAGAAATCCAAGCAGACCCGGTGCAGTTTTTTTATTATCCACAGACCAGTAAATAAAAATGGCTTTCCCAATAATCATTTCTTCAGTTATAAAACCAAGATAGCGGCTGTCCATGCTAACATCAAGGTTGTCGCCAATAACAAAGTAATGATCGTTTTGAATCACATATTCCTGAATCGGTTTAGCATTCATGGTTATAACCGTTCCTTCCTCCCTTAATACTCTTTCGCCGTAATCCATCACAATAATTTGTTTTACTCTTTCCAGGTTACGGGAATTAACCACAATTGTGTCCCCTTTTTTTGGGATGATGATGGGTCCATAATTATCGCGGTTCCATTTAGAACCTTTGGGAAAAATATTATCTTCAACAACACCACGCCTTCTTACGTCTTCATTGGAATACTTAATTGTGGGAGGAAGTATTAGCTCTTCATTATTAACAAATATTTTCTTATTTATAAACTGGAGCGTATCCCCCGGTCCTGCAACAATTCTTTTAATAAATTGGTTAGCTGTTATGGCAGAATCTTGTAGAAAAATTTCCGGATAATTAAAAACCACCAGCTCATTAATTTCCGGTTCCCAGGTTTCCAGTAAAGTAAAGTGCGGAATTTTGATATCTGTAAAAGGAATTTTTGCCGGTGTGGAAATTTTATACACAATTTTGTTAACTATAATAAAATCACCTGCAAGCAGAGTGTTTTCCATTGATGA
>JAZGGS010000125.1:0-5480 GCA_036480595.1 Ignavibacteriaceae bacterium | reverse complement strand
TGGTAATTTTTACTTGAAATATAAATATTTTTTTCCTTTTTACATTTAGAATACATTTATTCAATTTCTTTGGTTAAAATTCTTATTGACGTTTAAGTTTCGTTATTTTTCAATCGGTTTTGTAATTTTATTTTTCTCCTTTTAATCAGTATTTAAAAGAATATGAAGACTGTTGTAATTATTCCTGCATATAATGAAGAAAGATCGATAAGCAGTGTAATTAATAATATTCCAAAGGAAAAAGTTTCAGAAGTTATTGTTGTTAATAACTGCTCGACTGACAGAACAACCGAATTTGCAGAAAAAGCTGGAGCAACCATTCTAAACGAAAGTCTGATGGGATACGGTGCGGCTTGTCTTAAAGGAATCGATTACCTGGAAGGAAAAGGATTTGAACTGGTTGTTTTTTTGGATGGTGATTACAGCGATTACCCGGAAGAAATAGATTTACTTATTGATCCGGTTATTTCTGCCGGATATGATTTTGTGCTGGGAAGCAGGGTTCTGGGTAAACGCGAAAAGGGTGCTTTACCTGTTCAATCTAGAATTGGAAGTATTGTAGCAGGATTTTTTATTAACTTATTTTGGCATGTTCGGTTTACAGATCTTGGTCCTTTCCGGGCTATAAAATATGACAAACTTATTGAGCTGGATATGGAAGATAAATGGTTTGGATGGACGATTGAGATGCAGATTAAAGCGGCAAAGAGAAAATATAAAATTAAGGAGGTTCCCGTTAGTTACAGGAAGAGGATTGGCAAATCCAAAGTTACCGGTACTGTTAAAGGTTCGGTAATGGCTGGAGTGATTATACTTAAAACAATTTTTGTGCAACTTTTTAAAGATTAATTCTGATTAATAACCCTAAACAAAATGCGCTAATTATTTTTGCCCGCTATCCTGTTTTGGGTAAAGTAAAAACACGTTTGGCTTCTTCCTTTGGTAAAGAATTTGCTCTGGGATTTTACAAAGAGTGTTCAAGGTATTTATTTACAATAGTTGTGCGGAACCAAAACGATTTCTTTACACCTTTCCTGTTTTGTTCGGAAAAAGATGAACTAAATAAGATGATAAACTGGGCTGGCTCAGGTTTTGAATATTATTAACAGGAAGGCAATGATCTTGGTGAACGAATGAGCAATGCTTTTAATAAAGTTTTTACTGTTGGTGCAAAAAAAGCAGTAATTGTTGGGACAGATGTACCTGATGTATCTAAAAATTTAATAGCAAGCACATTCAAGTTGTTGGATGAAAAAGATTTTGTAATTGGTCCTTCAACTGACGGCGGTTACTATCTTTTGGGTATGAAAAACTTAAACTCCAATCTCTTTTCCGGAATTAGCTGGAGCACAGAAGCGGTTTTAAATCAAACAATCAACCGAATCACTAAAAATAATTTTAGTTTTGCTAAATTAGAGGAGTTGTATGATATTGATGATGAGCGATCGCTTAAATTGTGGATGAAGGAATGCAGTAAGGATTATGATAATCCGGTATTCAAATTTGTAAAGAAAAATTTATCTTTTTGAAAATATTGGTTTTCATTAAATGTTTGATCATACCCCTTCAGCGTGCAATTATTTTTACCTTAATTAGCTGATTAAAAAAAATAATATTTAAGTTACTGTATATTTTTTCAAAGTTTATTTAGATTATAGTAAGCAGTTCCGGAAAGGATTATTGTTAATGCCAAAAAATCAGAAGAATAAAAAACCACGGCAAATAGGTAAACAAAAGATTGAGAAAAAACCCTTAATTGATCCGAAACATAAAAACACATTTTGGACAATATTAATATTGGTTATACTCATTATCTTTTTCATCATAAATAATACGCGTAAAGTCCCTGCACAAGGACCTTACCCGCCGGGATACACACCTGCACAATCAAATAGTGAATAAATTATTTATTTGATAAATATAAAATGTTGATCTCCTCATAATATTTTATAGCCGGTTTTCTTTTATTTTATTAAATGTTTATTTAAAACCTATTTACAAATTGCTAAGTATTAGTTAAGTTACAGTTCCTATAAGATCAAGGTTAATATATTATTGCACTGAATGGATTATACGCAAAGAAACGGGAAACCAAAAATACTTATTACAGAGGATGATCTTGAGAACCAGAAATTCTTGAAGCTTATTCTTAGAAGAAATTTTGAAGTAGATGTTTGCGATTCTGCAACGACTTTTTTCCAGAAACTTTCTGAGAGCCATTATGATGGAATCCTTATGGACGTTTCTCTGAGTGGGGAAAGAAGCGGGGTTGAAATTGTTAGAGAATTGAAAAAGCACCCTACCTATAAAAACATACCTGTTGTTTGCTTATCAGCTCACGTTTTCAGCCAGGTCCAGCGGGAGGCAATAGATGCAGGAGTAGATGCTTATCTTACAAAGCCCGTTCATAATCATGAATTGATTGATACTCTTTCAAAGTTGATTAACAAGGGAGTAGCTTCTTAATTCAGCTACTTATTATATTCCATCTCTCATAAACCGCGGTTCTTCTAAGGTTAGAATTATAGAAATTCTATGTGAATCAGGAAGTCTTTCAATCTCAGATAGATTAAACCTTGCAAATGAATAATCAATATTTAGTTTAGGAAGTTTAATACCTGCACCAACAGTAAACTGTTTTACATCGTTGTAGCCGCCCCGTATATAAATAAGGTTTTCAATGTTCCACTCAAGTCCTGCATGCATATCAAAGCTAACCGGACCAAGATTAAAGTTGGAAGCGAATTGCCTGTTCTCAAAACGGATATCAAAATCGAGAGCGGGCATAATGTAGCCGCCAAGAATTTCAACAATTTTATAAGAGCTTCCTATTTTAAGAGTTGGGGAAATAAGCTCATTTAATCCGGTGCTCCAGGCAACCAATGTAGTGGTAACATCCTGAATGTTAGCGCCTACGTAAAGATTTTCCATCGGTGAATACATAGCTCCAAGATCAAAGCCAATGCCGGTTGCACCAAACTCTGCTATATCTCTCCTTATTATCTTGATGTTCGCTCCCCAATAGAAATCTTTGGAATGTCTTTTTGCAAAAGTCAGGTAAATAGCCCAGTCCTGGTTACTGAACTCGGTAATTTTAGAATAATCCATCCTTGCAAAGATGTGGTTAATATCATAAATCTTTGTACCGGTTTGTCCATTGATAAGTGCTTCGCGTGTATCCGGTATTCCATCAACAGCAAGACGCATAACACTTATACCAAAACTAAGATCTTCCTGGAAAGGAATTCCAACAGAGGCATAATCATAGTTAACAAGGTTGCCAAACTGTTCTGAGTGCATAAGCGAAATCTGCGGGTAGTTAAGGTTTGCAAGTCCTGCAGGATTATAATAGCCGGAAGTAACATCGTCGGCAACTCCTGTAAAAGCGCCGCCCATACCAAGCGGTCTTCCGCCAATACCAATAGCCATAAATTCGCCGGCATATTTACCAAATTCTGTTTGAGCATTTATTGATGTTACAGATAAAAGAAAGGCAGCAAAGAGCAAATAGTATTTTCGGGGCATTGGAAAAGACTCCTGATTGAATTATTCTGTTAAAACCGTGCAAAAAGATGCCCAAATTGATTTATAAAGTCAAGTCTATTTTTAGGCGATGAGGAAGAAATGCATCTGGTTATCCGGAATTATAACTTTAAGGAGACAACTCTAGCGAGAATAAACCAACCCACAGGCTTATTTAAGAACACATTTTGTACTTTTTAATTTGGATAAACATATCTCTTTAAGAATTAATACTTGCCCCTAATTCTTCCAGTCTCTCCTCTATATTTGTTTTTAAAAATTCTTTATAGTCTTCAGTTGTAGTGGTATCGCTTGGATTTTTTTCATACGCAAGTTTATAATACTTTATTGCCTCTTCATTTTCATTCCGGTTCATAAAGCATTCAGCCAGGCTATCATAACAGTTTGCAACTTGGGGATAAAGTTCCAGATTAAATTTAAATATAGCCAGGGCATCGTCAATACGTTCGCGGTTCATTAAGTAGTAACCCAAAATGTTTAAATCTGCCGGATCATCGATATTATACACAACCTTTAAGCTTTCGAATTCATATATAAAATGATCAACACCTTTTTCATCAATTAAAAGTGTAAAATCGATTCGCTGTTTTTGTGTGGTTGCAAAATTATTGGCAGGATGTTTTGCGATCACTCTACCGTAGTAATCGGCTGCAGTTGTTAAATCATTTTCAAAATTGTTGTAAATAAGTCCAAGGGCAACATTCGCTTCTGCTTTAAATAATTCACCATTATCTGCAACATTGTTTAAATATTCTAATCCAAGTTCGCGGTCGCCAAACATTCCGCCTATCCAGGCCAGGGTACTTGTAAATCCGGTTATTGCAACTGCGGGATAGTAATTTATAACACCCAGTTCAAAATAGGCATCATAAAATTTAGGATCTTCTTCAATTACTTCTTCAAGATAATTTTCACAATCTCTAGCAGCCCAGTAAGCGGACCACCATTCCTGCCACATACCGTGTGCGCGGGCAAGGTAACCGTATGCGCAACCGATATAAAACTTAACCTCTGTTGTTTGTTCTAATTGCTCTCCCTTTTCTATCGCCATCCTTGAGTAGTAGTGAACTACACTTATAGTCGAGTCCCTGCTCATACCTGTATCAGCAAAGTATCGGGAGAGGTAAAACATATATGCTTTTATAAAATAGTACTTGGGATGTTCCGGGTTTTCCCGGATTTGCTGTTCAATCAGCAGCTTGGCTTGTTGCCATTCACCGGCAAATATATGATTGTTAATATCTTCATCTAACTGTGTGATTCCTTGTGTTTGTCCTTGAGCAATAATGTTTGCTATAACGAAAAGGAATAATATTATTTTTTTCATAACTATCTCCATTTAGCTAAGTAATGTTGAATTTGTAAGAAAATTATAAATTTAAATTATGGAAAGTTGATGTAATCGATTAGAAGGAGTATTTGAGGCACAAGCGGTATTATTCAGGTATGAAATACACACTCAATTTTGGTACTAGTTTTTCGTTGATTAGAAATTTTAATAAGTAAATGAAGGAAGCAGCTAATATTTTTTTGAGATGTGGGGGAGACGTATACTTTTGGTGCCCCCGGTTAAACCAATTGTTAGGCATTTTATTCTCCATTACCTTGTAATTTTTAATAGCAAATCATCTTCAATTGGTATAAACTTTGACGCCGAATTAATCAAAGATGCAGCTGTAAGTTGAGCCACGCCGTATATTTCAACCGAAACACCAAAATCTTTTCTTATTTTATTTACTAATAAGTCAAAATCACCATCCCCGGATGCCAACACAACTACGTTTGATTTCTTTGCATATTCCATAACGTCGAGTGTTATGCCAACATCCCAATCACCCTTCGCGGAACCATCATTTCTTTGAATAAAGGGTTTTAGTTTTATTTCAAATCCAATTCCCCTAAGTATGTTTTGAAATTGTTTCTGCTTTTCATCGCCC
>JAZGGS010000124.1:0-2879 GCA_036480595.1 Ignavibacteriaceae bacterium | reverse complement strand
AAAGCAACTACTCCCGTTTCCCCAACCCTTGCTTAATAACACAGGCGGAGCTTTTTAATTTATTTTATTTGCTTTGCACTGCCCTTTTATGTAAAGAGTTGCAGAAGTAATACTATGAAGATTATTTTATACTTTTTAAATAAGACTAATTTTTTATCAATTGTAATACAATCCCGCACCCGGACCTAAGGGCAGTCCCAACAGAATCCAGATAATTAGTAAAACAGTCCATACTATAAAGAAAAGAATTGAATATGGTAACATTGTTGCGATAACCGTTCCGATACCCGCCTTGCTGTCATATTTCTGGAAGAATGCAATTATAAGAGCAAAGAAGCTCATCATCGGTGATATTAAATTGGTGATACTATCTCCAATTCTGTACACTACCTGGGTAAGTTCGGGGGAATAACCCAGAAGCATAAACATAGGTATGAATATCGGAGCTATTAAAGCCCATTTAGCAGAAGCACTGCCCATTAACATATTTATAGCAGCAGAAAAAATAATAAACAAAATCATCAAAGGAATAACACCAAGCCCGGATGAAGATAATACATCTGCCCCCCTTATAGCCAGTATCATTCCTAAGTTAGTCCATTTAAAATAGGCAACAAATTGAGCTGCAAAGAATACCAGTACAAGGTATAACCCCAATGTCTTCATCGCTTTACCCATTCCGTTCACAACGTCCGAATCGTTTTTAAATGTACCGGAACCAAAACCGTATGCTAATCCCATTGCCGTTGCCACAACAAATAATAAAGCAACAACGCCCTTTATTAAAGGCGAATTTAGAATACCACCATCGGCACTTCTTAGGAAACCGCCTTCAGGTATTATTCCCCATAGGATAATTACTATTATAACTATTGCAGTAATAAAACTATACAGAAGACCCTTCTTTTCATTACCGGACAACTGTTCAATACCCTCATTTTTCTCATCGCCAGCATATTTACCAAACCTGGGCTCAACAATTTTTTCAGTTACCCATGTACCTGTAATAGCAATAATAAAAGTTGAAATAAACATAAAGTAATAATTTGCTGTTGGATTAACAGTATAGCCCGGATCCAAAATTATTGCTGCTTCCTGTGATAATCCAGCTAACAAAGGATCGATTGTTCCAAGAACCAAATTTGCGCTGAAACCTCCCGATACACCCGCAAAAGCTGCAGCCATCCCGACTATTGGATGTCTTTTAACGGCTAAGAATATTATACCGCCTAAGGGTATCAGCAGTACATAACCAACGTCACTTGCAACATTAGACAACACACCCGAAAGCACAAGAACAAAAGTGAGCATTCTCTGGGGAGCGGATAAAACCAGCATCCTAATTACTGCACCTATTAACCCGCTGCTTTCAGCTACGCCAATTCCTAACATTGCTACTAAAACAATTCCTAAGGGTGCAAAACTCGTATAGTTATCAACCATCCCAAGTATAATGCGATGTAAGCCTTCTACAGTGAGAAGATTCACCGGCTCAATAATTTCATTTGTTCCCGGATGAACAGCTTGCCAGCCCAGGAGTGAAGCAATAAAAGATATAACTATTACTGATAATGCAAATATTGCAAACAACGTTGCCGGGTGTGGCAACGCATTCCCGGCTCTTTCGGTAACCGACAGAAACCTTTGAAAAAATGTGTTTGTTTTATTTGATTTTCCAACCATAGCTGCTCTGTTTAGTTTTTGGTAAACGCTGTAATTAGATAAGTTCTTTCAATGATGGTAACAATCAGATTCCCGATGTAAACTTGATTCGATTTTTAACCCAATTTAACTTAAGTATACTACTCTTGTCAACAGACAAAACAAATTTCCCTAATCCCTGCTTAATAATATAGGCAGGGGTTTTTTTAATTAATTTTCTTAATTTTGCACCGCACCCTTAGCTCAGTTGGCAGAGCATCTGACTCTTAATCAGCAGGTCGCCGGTTCGAACCCGGCAGGGTGCACAAAAAACCTTTGAGAACATTGTTTCTTCAAAGGTTTTACTTTTTAATGCTTTCGAAAACCCCGCTGATTTTATGGAAAATGGTACGAACTTAGATATGAACTATCATTATTTGTAATCAGTTTCGGAATCAGTATAAATTCGAAAAATCTTTCCATAGATTTAATTTGAAAGGCAAAGGGAGATTTGGAGCCTTTGGTTCAATAAAAAATATCAATTGTAAAGCATGCTTTGGTAGAGATTAAATTATTTAAAGGGCTATTGTTATTATAATTTGTAAGTAGTTAATTTATCTTTATGAATATAAATATTTAGGGAGTGCATAATGAAAGTAAAGAATAGACTTGCATTTGTTTTTATAATATCTACCTCTTTCTTCATAACTAATTGTGATAGCGATCAAACTGTAAATCCCTCATCTATTAATTACCCATTAGTTGCCATACAGGTTTCAAAAACCTACAATCTTGGAGATCAGATTGATATTGATTTTTCTTTAGCAGTTGATTCTTATGTGATTTTTTGGATTCAAGCGGCTAATCTTTTATCTGATATTGAAAAACAATTTCATCATCTTGAAAACATCAATTATTTTAATTTCAACCAGGTTATAAGCGAATCCAATATATTAATTAATGATTTATTATGGGCAGGTTCTCATCAAGTACAAGTCGACTCTAATGAATTTGGGAAAGGTGTTTATTATATATTCCTCGTTGCTACTGGCAGTGATGGCACCTCATTTTCAGCATACAAAACAATTCTAATTAAATAATCTTTAAATGGGAGTTAATATGAAACGACAAAAATCAATACTTTATTTTTTCATGGCAATGTTTGTTGTATTTACACAAGTAAGTTTGTATTCACAATCAAATGAAAGTTCCACACAAGTTGGTATAAGCGCTTCATT
>JAZGGS010000123.1:0-2579 GCA_036480595.1 Ignavibacteriaceae bacterium | reverse complement strand
CAGTGTAAAAATTTAACGTCAGGATTTCCAGTCAGTTCAATTACTTTTTGATTAATCTGATAAGGTTTTAGAAGCTTAATTCTTTCTTCCCAAACTTCTGCAGGTTCACCCATCGATACCCATACATCGGTGTAAAGAAAATCAACTCTCTTTACACCTTCCTCAACATTTTCTGTAAGAGTGATTTTTGCCCCGGTTTCCTTTGCAATTTCTTTGCAGGTATTTACAAGCTTATCCTCAGGTAAATTATTTTTCGGAGCACAAAGTCGAACATCCATTCCCATTTTTGCAGAGCCTACCAAAAGCGAATTGCCAACGTTATTACGCGCATCGCCTAAATAGGCAAATGATATTTCGGATAACTTTTTATCAGAGTATTCCAACATCGTCATAAAATCTGCAAGAACTTGTGTTGGGTGGTACTCATCTGTTAAACCATTCCAAACCGGTACTCCTGAAAACTCTGCAAGTTCTTCAACAATTTTCTGTTCGAAACCGCGGTATTCAATTCCATCATACATTCTTCCTAGAACTCTTGCAGTATCCTTCATTGATTCTTTATGCCCGATCTGTGAACCGGAAGGACCAAGATAAGTAACATGTGCTCCCTGGTCTAAAGCGGCAACTTCAAAAGCGCAACGTGTTCTTGTAGAACTTTTCTCAAATATTAAAGCAATATTTTTTCCTTTTAACTTTTGTTCTTCGATGCCCGATTTTTTTGCAACTTTAAGTTCTTTAGAGAGATCCAATAAATAATTTATTTCTTCAGGTGTAAAATCAAATAGTTTTAAAAAGCTTCTGTACTTTAACATAAATTACTCCGATTTTAATTCAGCAATACTTAAAAATTGATTCTGATTTAATAATCAAAATTAAGGGTTTAATAATTAAAAACTATAGGTCAGTCTTAAATCAAGGTGATCAGCCCAATTTCGGTAAGATTTAAAATTTATTCCCGCATAAAAATTATCCAATATACGGTGAACAAGTCCGTAGCGCTGGTAAAAATCATCCTTATGTTTATGAGGTCTGTAAACATATAATCCTAACTGAATACTGAAGATGGTTCTTCCCATTAAAAACTCCCAGCCGCCCTGCAGCGAACCTCTCCAGGGTGAGATATCTTCAATAGTCCCTCTGCGAACTCTTAGCCTGGCTCTTCCGTTCATCTCAAGCTCTGCACCTGCAGTTACAGCACCGAACCTCATTACCTGCCAGCTTCTTATCACATTTATTCCAAACATTGGAACCTGTGTTGGATCAGGATAAGGCATTGAGGAGATTCCCCAGAACAGACTAATATCCCACCGTTTCTTTTTTTCAGCATTAAGATAAGGATCGGGATGGGTTCTCGGTTTAACATCAACCGGGCTAAATGTGTAACCCAAGCCAAAACTTAATGCAGGATAATTTATTCCACCATTCGGTTCCGTTAGCGCTGCGTTTGAGTTGTGATTCATACTGACAAAGAATTGAGCTTCTACCTTTTTGCTTATTTCCAACCTTAACCCTGCACCGGCTGAAAGCAAATAGTTAAGATGAGTGGAATAGGACATGTTTTCCGGGTGTGTTTCTTTATCATAAGGTTTTGTTAAGTATGATAATCCGGCTTTTCCGGTAACCAAAAAATTAAATGTTGAAGGAAGTCCGAAATAATATGTAAAATGCATCCCGGCAACATAACCATATCCAAAAATTTCTGTTATATCAAAATCATAGTATGACAGAAACAACCCTAAACGCGGATAACAATGACAATCATTCCAGGTTTCTTTAGTGTAAAGCAGCCAGTTAAAATTTAATTCGTAACCTACCGGGTTGGTCCCTTTAATGTTTACTACTTCTTTTGCATGGGGAATTGCAAAACCGTAGTGATATGTGAATCCCAAAGAGAAAAGTTTAACATCCTTTTCTATATCTCCCTCAATTAAATCAATAGCTGGATTATTAACATCGAAAGAATCAGAAAATTCTTGTGCTGGTGAGATGCCTGAAAAGATGTATAAAAATAAAAATGCTAAGATGTATAAAGTCCGCATAACAGAATTTTCTTTACAACTTTTGTTTTAAATTAAATGTAAATTACGGAAAGTTATAGATTCTGCACAATGAGTTTATGGAGTATATTGCGGAGTGTTTTAAGATTATTCAATAGACCATCAAAAAGTTGTTTGAGTTAAAATAAAAAAGCTGCCGTTATATCGACAGCCTTAAATTATATACGTCTGCTATTATTGTTGATGTTGCGGTCCGCCAGGAGGGAAATCAGCAAGTATTTTAGCTGTAATTTCATTAATTCTTAACTGCATTTCTTCAGCGTCCTGTTGACGTTCTTTTACTACACCTGTTCCAATACCACGCCAGGATAACTCTTTTTCAGTCCAATCAATAATATCAATTACAAGTGAACCCTCTTCATAATAACTTACGTGAGTGCTTCCTCCATAAGGTCCCCACCAGGGATCATACCATCCGTAACCACGATATCCGCCAGTTTGTGTAACATTCATTTTTTCTTTAACACCGGCGTGGGTTATCACAACAAAATCAGGTCCGCTACCTTTTTCTACTAAAACAAA
>JAZGGS010000122.1:0-2530 GCA_036480595.1 Ignavibacteriaceae bacterium | reverse complement strand
GGTTTCAAAGTATTATCACTTACATTTCCCAGGAAATCAATTACGCCCGTATGACCGGCAGGAATAACCGTCCAGCACTGGCTAGCGGCTATAATTATTGCCGCAATAATACCAATTAATGCAAAATTCGATTCAGATTTGTTTAATCTTTTCTTTGCACCAGCTCGAACAAAAAACGCTGCAACTGCAGCCACTATTGCAATTATAAATAACATCTTATTACCTCCTGTTTATTTTTATTATGACGGAGATATAATTCTCACGTCAATGAATTATCTTTTTAATTAATTTTGGTTTGCGAACTTTTGATTTAGAAACATTTATTGCCTTTTTTAGAATTTCTTCTGCTTTACTGATTTTCGATAAAGAGCCTGAGTGAAGATAAGCGATAACATCATCTCTTTTCAACCCATCGCCAATTTTTATTTTAAAAATTATACCCGCTGCCGGATCAATAATATCCTCTTTGGTTTTTCTTCCGGCGCCAAGTTCAAGCGATGCCATTCCAACCTTGTAATTATCAATTGCTTTAACAAAACCCGATTTATTTAACCTAACTTTTTTAGAATGTTTTGCTTTGGGATAAAGCCCCGGTTTGATCAGGAAACTAGTATCTCCGCCCTGAAGTTTTACAATTTGCAGGAACTTATCAAATGCTTTTCCATTCTTAATTTGCTCCTTCGCCAGCATAGTTCCTTCTTTAATTGAAGAAGCTTTATTACCAAGATAGATCATTGCGCCCGCAAGTTCCAAACTCAAATCTAAAACATCACCTTCTTTTTCACCTTTAAGTACTTTTACAGACTCATAAACTTCCAGCCAGTTTCCAATATAATTTCCAAGCGGTTGGTTCATATCTGTAATAAAAGCAATAACCTTCTTATTAAATGCTTTGGCAGTACCAATCAGAGATTCAGCCAGTGCCAGCGCATCTTTTTGTTCTTTCATAAAAGCGCCGCTTCCGGTTTTAACATCCAGCACCAGCCCGTCAATCCCCCCAGCAAGCTTTTTGCTCATAATGCTGCCGGTTATAAGAGGGATTGATTCAACTGTTGCGGTAACATCGCGCAGAGCATAAATTAATTTATCTGCCGGTGCAATATCTTTTGTCTGCCCGATTAAAACAGCGCCGCATTTTTTAAGCACACTTTTACAACGGGGTAAACTTAAGCTGGTTCTAAAACCGGGAATCGATTCCAGTTTATCCAGGGTTCCGCCAGTATGTCCAAGCCCTCTTCCGGAAATCATAGGTACATTTATACCAAGCGATGCAACAATGGGAGCCAGGATCAAAGAGGTTTTATCGCCAACTCCGCCTGTAGAATGTTTATCAATTTTCTTTCCGCGGATTTCCTTCAGATTAAGTACTTTCCCGCTGTTTAACATCGAGCGGGTAAGATAAGCGGTTTCCATTTTATTCATCCCGCGTAAATAAGCTGCCATCAGGAATGCTGCAAATTGGTAATCAGGAATTTTCCCGCCTGAATAATTACCAATTAAATATTCAATTTCTTCTGCAGAAAGCTGATAGCCCTCCCGCTTTTTTCTTATTAATTCAACCGTGTTCATATTATAAACTTACAAAGAATTAAAATGTTAATAAAACGAATATACACAGGTAGGCAGGCATTCCCCCGATTTGTTTGCCCTGCAAAGAATAGTTAATTTTCGCACCCAACTGAAGAAGAATAATCTTTGAGAATTAATAATGAATTTTAAAAGAAGAACACATACTTGCGGCGAACTTAGAGAAACTGATGCCGGTAAAAAAATTGTATTAAACGGCTGGGTAGATAGAAGAAGAGACCTTGGTGGAGTTATTTTTATCTGGCTGCGCGATCGTTATGGCAAAACACAGGTTGTTTTTGAACCGGAATCTGATGCGGAAGCTTACGAATCAGCAAAAAAACTTAGAGCCGAATTTGTAATTGCGGTTGAAGGTGAAGTGCGCAAAAGACCGGACGATACTATAAATGAAGAGCTTGAGACCGGTAAAATTGATGTGCGCGGAAGCAAACTGGTTATCCTGAATGAATCGGAAACACCTCCTTTCCCTGTAAAAGATAATATTGATGCCTTTGAAGATTTGAGATTAAAGTACAGGTACCTGGATTTAAGAAGACCGCCGCTGCAAAAAAATCTTTTACTCCGCCATAAAATGTACCAGGTTGTAAGAAAATATTTTGATGAAAATAACTTTGTGGAAATAGAAACACCCGTACTGATGAAAAGCACTCCGGAAGGTGCGCGCGATTATCTTGTACCGAGCAGGGTTCATAAACATAAATTTTATGCCCTGCCGCAATCTCCCCAAACTTATAAACAGCTTTTAATGATTTCCGGTTTAGATAAATACTTTCAGATAGTTAAATGTTTTAGAGACGAAGATTTAAGAGCAGACATGCAACCGGAGTTTACACAGATAGATGTTGAGATGTCATTTGTGGATCAAGAGAATGTTTTTGAAACAGTTGAAGGTTTGATGAAAATGCTCTTTAATGAAATCTGGAAAAAGGATCTTCAATTTCCA
>JAZGGS010000121.1:0-3674 GCA_036480595.1 Ignavibacteriaceae bacterium | reverse complement strand
TGCAATTTCATTTACTGTAATTAACGCGCCAATTTTTAATCCTGCTCCAGTGGGCTTTATTTTATCTAGTCCAGGAATTGATTTCAAATTAATAACTTTTGACGGGAAGATGATATCGTTCTTTATTAACCCGAGTACATCTGTTCCACCTGCAAATAAAATCGCAGCACTCCCTTCCTTTTCCGAAATGCCTGCCGCATCGCTCAAGCTTTTTGGTTGAACATATTTAAATGTCTGCATGACAAACTCTCCGTTCTATTAATTTTTATTTTGCAAAGCCATTAATACTTTATCCGGTGTCATAGGAGCACTTTTTATTCTAACTCCGATAGCATTATAAATTGCATTTGCAATTGCTCCGGCTGTGGGTATATGGGCAGGTTCTCCGCATCCTTTCGCACCGGTATTGCTAATCAGCTGGTCTCCTTCATTTACACTTATTACTTCAATTTCAGGAATATCTTTTATTGTAGGAATTTTATAATCGTGAATGTTAGTGGTTAATACTTTGCCCGTATTCTCATCCATTACCCGCTCCTCCATTAAGGCAAAACCAATTCCTTGAATAATTCCACCATGAAATTGATTTTCTAATGTTTTCCAATTGATGACCCGTCCAATATCATGCGCAGCTACAATTTTGATCACCCTAACTTTTCCTGTGTCCGTATCAACTTCAACTTCTGCAAATTGTGCACCGAATGTTTTAATCTCATAACCTTCCGGGTTGGCGTTACGTGCACCGGTTGCCACTAACTGCTGTTCATCCATTTTCTGTAATAATTCTGTAATAGATAGTTTTTTTGATTCATCATCTTTTACTTTCATTACACCTTCGGCGTAAATTATATTTTCTTCCGGAACCTCTAAAACCGCAGCAGCTCCTGAGATTAACTTTTCTTTTATTTTCTCTGCGGCATCACGCACAGCAGGCGTTACGGAAGGAATTGTTAAGCTTCCACCGCTTACTATTGCTGCAGGGCACACTTCCGTATCACCTAAAGTAACCTGAATCTTTTCAACAGGAATATCAAGAACCTCCGCCGCAATAATTGCAAGTGCAGTATATGTACCTGTACCAATATCCTGTGTCCCGGAAAGTATATGTAAACTTCCGTCTTCATTCAGTTTTATGGTTGCATAAGAAGGAGGACCTCCTCCTCCCCACCAAATTTGTGAAGCCATCCCTATTCCTCGTTTGAGGTTCCCTTTATCAGAACTCACCGGATTTTTTCTCCTGCTCCAACCGATTGCTTCTGCTCCTTTTTCGTAGGCTTCTCTCAACTTTTTGCTTGTATATGGAAGTTCAGAAACAGGATCAACCTCAGTGTAATTTTTCAGCCGAAACTTAAGCGGATCTATCCCTATCTTCTCAGCTATTTCATCAATAATCTGTTCAAAAGCGAATATACCTTTCACATGTCCCGGAGCTCTCATTGCGCATGCCCTGCCGGCATTTGTAACAACACTGTACTCTTCAACATTTATATTTTCACATTTATAAAGTGTACGGAACGGCCAGCTGCAGCCTGCACCGTATGGATATCCACCTACGGTTCCATATGCGTAATGGTTCATCGCAACAAGAGTGCCGTCGTTCTTTGCTCCGATTTTAAGTCTTTGGAAAGAATCGGGTCTGTTGCCGACTGCAAGATTCATTTCCTTTCTATCCATCGATATCTTCACAGGTCGACCAATCTCTTTAGCCAGCAATGCTGCCATAACTGTATATTTGCCAGCATGTAGCTTGCTGCCAAATCCTCCACCCATATACTTTTTAATTGCGCGTACGTTACTAGTGGGAATTCCCAAACTTGAAGCGACTTCATCCCTTACACCAAAAACATTCTGAGTTGAATCCCATACGGTCAATTTGTTCCCGTCCCAATTAACAACGCTGCAATGATATTCCATTGGATTATGAATAACTACCTGGGTTGTAAACTCATCTTCAACAATGGCGTCTGCTTCGGCAAATCCTTTTTCAATATCTCCCCGGCTATCTGTGAAGGGCCGTTCTCTTATAATATTTCCCCATTCGTGTATTTTCATTGCTTCAGGGTTCATTGCTTTTTCAGAATCCAACTCAAACGGCAGCTCTTCATATTCAACCTCAATTAACCTGAGAGCTTGGCTAGCAATGTATTCCGATTCCGCAGCCACGCAAGCAACTTCGTCCCCCTGATATCTCAAATGTGGATCGAATAAAAAGCTTGTCTCATAGTACCAGGGAATTTGCTTAGTGTTTTCATGTGTAATTATAGAGAGGACTCCAGCTAGTTCTTCAGCCTTTTTAGTATTGATCTTTTTTATTCGGGCATGAGGCAACGGACATCGAAGGATCTTAGCATGCGCCATATTGGGTAAAATTTTATCTGATGTATATACAGCCGTACCGCTAACTTTATCATACCCATCTTTGCGGGAAATTTGTTTGCCAACGTACTTCAGGTTTTCATTCGATTGCCAGTCTTTTACTTCTTCTGTAGAGACTTCACCTATTGTTTCAACAAGTTTGTCTTCAACAAAATATTTGGATTTAATTATTTTACGAGGCATTGATCCTCCTAATTAAAATTCATAAAAATATTTGATCATTTATTTTCTGCTGCAGCAACAACAGATTTAATAATGTTCGGATAAGCTGCACATCTGCAGATATTGCCGGACATTCCTTCAATTACTTCATCTTTATCCGGGTTGGGGTTTTTCAACAGTAATGCCTGCGCCGCCATTATTTGTCCCGGAGTACAATATCCGCACTGTAATCCGTCATGTTCAATAAAAGTTTTTTGAATTGGATGAAGTTCTTCCCCTTTCATCAGTCCTTCTACTGTAACAACATCTTTCCCGGCAACATCTAAAGCAAGAATGTGACATGAATAAACAGCTTTGCTGTTGACAAGCACCGTACAACTACCGCATTCACCATGGTTGCATCCTATTTTAGTTCCTGTTAATTCAAGATGATCTCGTAAAAGTTCTACCAAAGTTGTTTCGGGTCTGATCATTAGCTTAACCAGACTGTTGTTTACAGTTAACATGAGTTGCAGCTTACCCTCGATGAAATCTTTAGTTTCCTTCTCAATTTTTTTTGTGATTTTAGCAAACCCGGGTGAGTATGCATAAGTAGCTGCTAAGCCGGTGCCCACTCCCTTGATAAATTTCCGGCGGGAAAATTCGCTTGATTTGGATTTATCCTTCATAATCAGACCTTTTTCTGATTGATATAATTAGTAATGGACTATTAAGAAATATTTTAAATTTAATTAATGTAAGCTGCTGTATCAAGTAATATTAAATCAAATAATCATTTTATTGATTAACGGTAAATGACAAATGTTTTTCAAACAATATCAGCATCATACCTTATATATCCCCGGCTGTAAAAATCAAAAGGTTTGCTTAAACTCACTTAAAAATCAACATTTTCATAAAAATAATCTGGGTGGCTGATACAGTGTCAGGAGGTAAATTGGAAAAAATAATTAATCCGCACTCATTTTTGCGGAAGGATTTGCTGCAGGAACTCTTGCTTGATAGATACTATTGAAAAACGGTTGGGTGGGAAAGCTGGTTATGTGCACAATATTAATCTAGTCTTTCTAAATGGATGTCACCTTCAACAATACTTTCTTTAATTGAACCATAACCTAAAAATTTACCATCAATTT
>JAZGGS010000120.1:0-3489 GCA_036480595.1 Ignavibacteriaceae bacterium | reverse complement strand
CAAATGCCTGCGGGTTTTGGTAAATCAAACTGTATTTGCCTGTCGCTTCGCTAAACTTTTTCTGCTCTGCTAAAAATTCTGCTTCTGCAAAATGCAAAAGGTTAAGCGAATCGTTCATTGTTGTATTCAGTACTAATGACAACTCTATTGCATCATTAGCATTATCATCTTTAAGGTTGTGCAGGATGGCTGCAAGAATGTTATTTGCCTCTTCAATATTTTGTTTGTAAAAATTTACCCTTGCAAGTTTAAACTTAGCCAGGTTATGTAACTGGTTATTGCTGTGCGTTTTTTCAATTATCCTTGAAAAATACAACCCGGCATCATCCAGGTTCCCATTTAGTAAAGCAATGTTACCAAGTTCAATATATGCATTCATTGCAGATTTAGAATTTACGCCATCTGTAATTATAATATCAAAATTTCCTGATGCATTTACAGGATCGTTTTGCATGTAAAACTTTATTAAACCAATTCGCAGCAAAGCCTCAAAAGCTGGTTCAGTATTAGCATAAATTTCCACCACCTCGCTAAAGGCAGTCAACACCTCATCAATTTTTTCTGAATCATACTCAATAAAATGAAAATATGGTTTCCACAGTGGAAGTGATTCCCTGTAATTTTCAAGTAATGTTGCTTCAATAGATTTTGCATTACCTAACTTTGCCACCGGAATAAGTGAAGAGTTTGGATATAGATCGATTATCTCACGGTAAACTTTGCCAGCCATTAAATAGTTCTTTTCCCTTGAGAGTAATTCTGCAAAGCTGTAAAGATCTTTTCCCAAATTTGACTGCTCTTCATCTATATCCCGGTAAACTTCAAATGCTTTCTCAAACTCTTTAGCTTCTGTTAATAGCCTGGCAAGCAGGTAAGATAAACTTAAATTACTTCTACTGCTCCAATCTTCCACAACAGAAATAGTTGATTCGAGTGCATCCGGCTTACCAGAATATGAAAGTATCCTTTGTTCAATTACCTGGCGCTGCATCGGCTTTTTATCAAGTATGGTGCAATACTCTTCGGCAGCTTTGCCAAACTGCATTGTTAAAGTATAAAGCTGTGCAAGATCATACGCAAAGAGAACTTTATCATCAGAAATTTCTTTACCGCGTTCATACAATTCAATTGCTTTTTCAAATGCCCGCCGTTCAACCGCGTAGTTTGCAATTATCCTGTACATCATCGGGTTGTTTGGAATCTGCATTAAAGCTTTTTCCCACACCTCGTAAGCTTTTTCCTCGTTACCCATAATATAATAAGTGGAACCAAGCATTCCATAAATAGAAATATCATCCGGTTTCAATAAAATTCTTTTTTCCAGGAGATCAATAGAAGCAATATAATTTTTTAGCTGAAGATACATCCTGTGTAAAGCATTAAAATACTTGGTGTTAGAGGGCTCAGACGAATATAGTTCCTCGAAAAGCTTAAGTGCATCCTCATATTCCCCGGCTCGCTCTAAACTTTCTGCCAGGGCAAATTTTATGTAATTATCCTCCTTTACCTGGGCAGAAACCAGTAAAACCGAAACGACAAACAAAACTAATGTTTTCATTATCATATAATAAAAATAGTAAATTAACAGGCGTATTCAAGGGTAATAATTGTTATTAACGGGTAAAGATTAATTTATCTGGTTCTATCTGCCTTAATTTCATTGATAAAGAAATTAATCTTTAATAGGTTTGAAAGATTATATTTATACAATATGAAAAAAGTATTAATTTTTGGTTCAACCGGCTCTATAGGGGTTAACAGTCTTGAAGTTATTAACCGGCTTAAAGATGGTTTTAAAGTAAGCGGGTTAACAACTAACTCAAATATATCGCTATTGCTGGAACAGGTTAGTAATTTTAATCCTGAAGTAGTTGCAGTAAAGGATGAAAATGCGGCAGCAATAATAAAAGAGAAACTTCCTCCCGGGTGCAATTTACTCGTTGGAGATAAGGGTTTAATTGAAGCTGCAGCAAAAGCAGATTATGATATTTTCATAGGTGCGATGGTTGGCTTTGCAGGGCTTTTACCTACAATCGAAGCAATAAAGCGCGGTAAAAGAATTGCGCTGGCAAATAAAGAAACTCTTGTTGTTGCCGGAGAGTTTGTAACAGATCTGTGCAGGGAATACAATTCGGAAATTATCCCGGTCGATTCCGAACACAGTGCAATTTACCAGTGTTTAATAGGTGAAAAATTAGAAGAAGTTGAAAAATTAATTTTAACTGCTTCCGGCGGACCTTTTTTAAATAAGGACAAATCGTTCTTTGAAAAAGCCACAGTTGAGGAAGCGCTCAATCATCCTAACTGGAAGATGGGCAATAAAATCAGTATCGATTCTGCAACTATGATGAACAAAGGTTTAGAAGTAATTGAAGCCCGCTGGCTTTTTGGGCTTCCTACAGAAAAAATTGATGTGGTAATTCATCCGCAGTCAATTATTCATTCGATGTTACAATTTGTTGATGGTTCTGTAAAGGCACAACTCGGTTTGCCCGATATGAAACTGCCAATACAGTATGCACTAACATTTCCGGAAAGAGTTGTAAGTGATTTTGAAAGAACGAATCTGCCTAACATCGGCTCGCTTACATTTTTTGAACCCGATTCGGAAAAGTTTGAGTGTCTCAAACTGGCATTTAATGCCCTGAATACAGGCGGTACAGCGCCATGCATTCTTAATGCAGCAAACGAAGTTGCTGTTGATAAATTTTTAAAAAAGGAAATATTGTTTTCTCACATCCCGTTATTGATAAATAAAGCCCTGGACAAGATTAAGAACGGTATTGCGACAGACCTGGGAACGATTTTTGAGTGTGACAGGCAAACCCGTGAGCTTGTGAGAGAGCTAAGCTAATTATTAGAAAGGTTTTTAATGGATTATATAATTTATTTTGCTTTAACGATAGGTATTTTAGTCTTTATTCATGAATTCGGACACTTTACCGCAGCCAAGTTAAGCGGTATGAGGGTTGATGTTTTTGCAATTGGTTTTGGAAAAAGACTTCTTGGTTGGAATAAGAAAACCGGTTTCAAATTTGGTGAACTGCCTAAAGATTTTGATGGCGAAGGAAATACCGATTACAGGTTAAGTTTACTTCCCCTTGGTGGTTATGTTAAAATAGCCGGAATGATTGATGAAAGCTTCGATACTGGATTCACCAAGAAAGAACCGCAGCCATACGAGTTCCGCTCTAAAGGATTCTGGAAAAAATCATTTGTTATTACTGCCGGGGTTTTTATGAATCTTCTGCTGGCATTACTTGTATTCTGGGGAGCAAACTTTTTTAAAGGTAAACCGGTTACTGAAACTACTACGCTTGGTTTTGTTGCTGAGGAGAGTCCGGCTTACTTTGCAGGATTTTTACCCGGGGATAAAATCCTTGAAATTAATAATGAGCCGGTTAATTACTGGGAAGCGCTTACCACCCAAATGTACGTTAACACTTTAGGTGAAGACCTTATCATACTGGTAAAACGAAACGGTGAATC
>JAZGGS010000119.1:0-9084 GCA_036480595.1 Ignavibacteriaceae bacterium | reverse complement strand
AACATATAACTTATTTTGCCATTGCCAATCAGCTTCAGTGAACTTAATGCCCTGCCGAAAATCTTTAATTTATTCAGTTTGTTTTCATCATAAATTTCACCATAAATTTTAACAGGGTCCACATCGTATTCAAGTAAGTCCGCAATAATTCTATGCAGTTCAGAGTTCGCTCTTTCAAACCTGAAGGAGCCGGTGTCGGTCATTATAGCAGCGTAAAGAGGATTAGCAATTTCGCTGTTAAGCTCTGCAATATTTGTTTGTTTTATAAATTCATAGATAATATGTCCTGTTGCAGAATAATCGGTTCCAACAAAATGATGATCAAAAGCGTTTCCCGCATCCTGGTGATGATCTATGCAGATCTTAAGAGTGGTTGATTTCTCAAAAGGTTCCTGCATACTTATAAGTCTGTCAGCTTTGTTAAAATCAAGTGCGACAATAACATCTGAATTATCGAAAAGATCATAGTGTTTATCTTTCTCATACTTTTCAATTTTATTTTCAGGATCTAAAAACTGAAGATTATAAGGTAACGCACTATGGTTGATAATTCTTACTTCCTTACCTAATTGATTAAGAATATTATAGATAGCAATTTCCGAACCGATTGCATCTGCATCCGGATTTACATGCGTACTTAGCAGGAACGATTTATTCTCTGCAAGAATTTTTTTTAACTTCTTATAATCAATCATACCCTAAAAAATAAAGAAGGGCTCGCAATTACAAGCCCTGTAAAAAATATTTTTGTTTGATTTAATCCTGAGAAAAATTAATTAACTTCCCAGGTATTTGGTCCCATAATTGTTTTCTCTAAATCGCCTTTACCTTTATTCTTAACTACAGCATCAATTTGTGTTTCAATTCCTTTATCATAAGTTTCCTTAAAGTATTGCCTGAAGATACCAATCGGCGTAGGGAACCCGTGCAGGTTATCCAGCTGGGCAAGTATTGTTGCGGCAACAGGACTTTCGTCAAGTTCATTATGAACCCACAGATCATCTTTAGAGTATTTACCGTTTGAAATATCAACAACAACCGGTTTTAAGCAATCAAGCTTTATTCCTTTATCCTGGTTTTTACCAAACACCATTGGCTTTCCATGTTCAAGCACTAGCAGGTTGTCATCTTTACTTTCCTTTTTGGTAAGGATTGAAAAAGCACCGTCGTTAAAAATATTACAGTTCTGAAATATCTCGATAAAAGCAAACCCATTATGCTTTCCGGCTCTCTTCAGCATTTCCTGCAAGTGTTTCGGATTTCTATCTAAAGATCTTGCAATAAAAGTTGCATCGGCACCCAACGCCAGGGCAACAGGATCGAATGGATAATCAACACTTCCATAAGGAGTGGTTTTAGTTACTTTTCCTTTTTCTGATGTTGGAGAATACTGTCCTTTGGTTAATCCATAAATCCTGTTATTAAATAGAAGAACTTTAATATCAATATTTTTTCTGCAAGCATGTATAAAATGATTACCGCCAATACTTAACAGATCACCGTCACCGGTAGCAACCCAAACGGATAGTTCAGGGTTTGCAACTTTAACTCCGGTTGCAATTGTTGTGGCCCTTCCGTGAATTCCATGAATTCCGTAAGTATCCATATAATATGGAAAACGGCTTGAGCAGCCGATACCGGAAACCCAAACTACATTCTCTTTAGGAGTTTCTATTATTTCAGGAAAGCTGCGCTGAACCTGTGCAAGGATTGAATAATCCCCGCAGCCCGGGCACCAGCGTACATCCTGGTCGGTTGCAAAATCTTTTGCAGTTAATTTTTGTGTTTTAACTTCGTTACTTGCCATTACTACCTCCTAACATATCGGTAATCTTTCCTGCAATATCTGATACCTTAAATGGTAAACCTCTAACCAGGTTAAATTGCTCAACGGGGATCAAATATTCACTTCTTATTATCTTTGCTAACTGCCCGAGGTTTATTTCAGGAATAAGGATTGTTTTAAAACGATTTAATACTTCACCGGTATTTTTTGGCAAAGGATTAAGATATTTTAAATGTGCCTGCGAAACTTTATAACCAGCTTCACGTTCTTTATTAACTGCGTCTAAAATTGTTCCGAAAGTACCACCCCAACCCAGGACGAGGAGTTCACCTTCATCCTCTCCATATACTTTCAAATCTGGTATGTCATTAACAATATTTTTGATTTTTTCCGTTCGCAGCTTAACCATTTTATCATGGTTATCAGGATCATAGTTAACATTGCCGGTTATATTTGCTTTTTCCAAACCGCCAACCCTGTGCTCTAAACCGGGTGTACCTGGTATTGCCCAGGGTCTTACAAGGTTTTCATCCCGATTGTAAGGAAAGAATCCTTCCTTTTCTGTATGATGTTTTGCTTTTATTTCCGGAATAGCATCAACATCAGGAAGTTTCCATGGTTCCGAACCATTAGCTAGGTAACCATCGGTTAGCAAAATTACCGGAGTCATATATTTCAGGGCTATCCTTGAAGCTTCAATTGCCATATAGAAACAATCTTTTGGAGTTTTTGCCGCAAGAACAGCAACAGGTGCCTCACCATTTCTGCCATAAGCTGCCTGAAGAAGGTCTGCCTGCTCGGTTTTTGTCGGTAACCCGGTACTTGGACCCCCTCGCTGCACATTTATTATTACAAGCGGAAGTTCTGTCATTACAGCTAAACCTATAGCTTCGGTTTTTAAAGCTAAACCTGGACCGCTTGTAGTCGTAATTGCCAGATGTCCTGTAAATGATGCGCCTATTGCCGATGCTATTCCGGCAATTTCATCTTCGGCTTGAAAAGTTTTAACACCAAAATTTTTGTAGTTGCTTAAATATTGTAAAATTTCGGAAGCAGGGGTTATAGGATAGGAACCGAGAAAAAGAGGTAGCCCGCTTTTAACGGAAGCTGTTAATAATCCAAGTGCTGTAGCTTCGTTGCCGGAAATATTTCTGTAAGTTCCTTTAGAAAGTTTTGCAGCGTCAACCTTATACCTGGTTGTAAAAAGTTCTGTCATCTCACCAAAGTTAGCCCCGGCTTGAAGTGCTTTGGTATTAGCATCAATAAGATCCGGATTATTTTTGAATTTTATTTTTATCCAATCTTCGGTGTTTTTAATTGGTCTGTTATACAACCAGTACATTAAACCAAGAGCAAAAAAGTTTTTACATCTTGAAACTTCCTTAGGAGTTAAAGGGCTTCCTTTAAGAGCGTTTGCTGTTAGAGAGGTAATAGGAACCTGGTGTAGTTCGTAACCGTTTAAACTTCCGTCTTCTAAAGGATTGCTTTCATAGTATGCCAATTTTAAATTCTTCGCATCAAAAGCATCAATATTAACAATTAGCGCGCCGTTTTGCTTCAATTCGTGTAGGTTCTTTTTTAGTGCGGCTGGATTCATAGCTATAAGCACATCGGGTGTATCACCGGGTGTGTGAACATCATTACTGCTAAAGTGAAGTTGAAATCCGCTAACCCCGTAAAGTGTTCCTGCAGGGGCTCTTATCTCTGCAGGATAATCTGGCAGTGTGTTCAGATCATTACCTATCCATGCAGTTGTATCACTAAACTGTGTACCGGTTAACTGCATACCGTCTCCGGAATCGCCGGCAAACCTAACTGTAACTTCCTCTAGTTTTTGTACTTCCTTTTCTTTTACTTGAGTCATCTCAGTTTCTTTCTAAATAGATATTATTATTAATAACTAAACTACTAAGTGTAAACTCTATTATCAATTCTAAATAAAATGTCTGCTACCTTACTTCCGATAATATTTGATAAAATTCCTCTGCATTTACAAAGCCGGTAATTCTGTTTATCTCTTCGCCGGATGAGTTGAGTATCAGCACAGTCGGAACTCCTATAATCTTATATTTTTCTCTAAGTGCTTCAACTTCAGGAGAAAGTGATTTAGTTAAATCAGCTTTATAAGTATCAAATTCTTTTGAAAGTTCAATTACTTTAGGATCTGTGAATGTGAGAGCATCAAGCTCTTTACAAGGAATGCACCAATCTGCATAAAAATCAATTATCACTCCCCTGCCGTTGATATTGGAAACAGCTTCTTCAGAGTATTTCTTCCACTCTACAGATTTTGTATCAGATGGAATGAGGGAATAAACTGCCACAGCTATTATTATAATAGAAAAGAGAATTTTAAATATTTTAAATCCTTTTATCTTATTTGCTGATCTCTCAAAGAAGAGCAAATATAAACCTGCTCCAATCATAAATATTGGTAATACATATCCAGAAATTTCTTTTGGCAGCAATGGAAGCAGAAAATATAATGCCATTCCGACAAGGATAATTCCAAAAATATGTGTAACAGATTCCATCCATTCTCCGGCGCGCGGCAGATTCTTAATTTTACCAGAAAATATTGCCAAGAAGAGATAAGGAAATCCTAAACCGAGTGCGAGCACAAAAAACATCAGGAAACCAAAATATGGGTCCTGTTTTGTTGCTACGTACGTTACAAGACCGAGAATAAAAGGACCAATACACGGAGCGGCAACAATTCCCATTGTTAAGCCCATAAAGAATGCACCGAACATTCCTGCTTTTGCACCGCCTGCTTTGGCAACCATTGAATCAGGAAGTTTAAACTCGTAAACACCAAACATACTTAATGAGAGCCCCAAAAGAATAGCAACAACTATAAATATAACAATTGGATTTTGCAGCAGGGCACCAAAAATTGCTCCGCTAAGGGATGTTACCACACCAATTATAGAATAAGTAACAGCCAGCCCTAGCATAAAAAGCAGACCCATCATTGCTAAGCTGCCGGTACTTCCTTCGCTCTGCCCTCCAAAATATCCAATAGTAATTGGAATAAGCGGGTAAACACAAGGGGTGAGATTTAATGCAAGTCCGCCAACAAAAACAAAAAATAAACCGATAATTAATCCATTACTTTCTAATGCATCAGAAATGGGATCGGAAGTTTTATCTTCTGTTTCACCTGCTGATGTTGTAACGCTAAGATCTATCTTCTCAAAAATTTCCTGGTTTACCTGGTTTACAACTTCTCTTTTATCTACCACTGTAACAATTATAGTATCGGCTATATAAGTTGGTGCCAGACAGCTCATATCGTTACATGCCTGGTAATTTAATTCAACTATTAACCGGTATTCACCCGACTCCAGGTTTTCGGTAACTTTTATTAGAGCGCCGAAGAAAATTTTTCCTTCCCAAACAGAAAGCGGTTCTTCTGAAAATGCTAATTTAAAATCGTGCGGTTCAGGGTAAGCAACTTTTTGCAAAGAAAAGTTGGGATTTTCCGGCAGCACAACTTCGGTAGGTATAAGATAATCATCGTAAGGTTTGTGGGAATTTATATGCCATCCTTCTTCAACATCTATTTCAATTGCTATTTTAAATTCACTAGCCGTAAATACTTTATCAAATGATTGATAGGTTTTAATTTTGATAAGATCTTCTTGCATTCCAAGCAGGCTAAATGCCTGTGTACTAGTAAGAAGAAAAGATAACAGGAAAAGGATTGTATTTTTCTTCATTTTTAAATAATTCTGAGTTTCATCTTACTTTTATAATTAATTTCTCCACTTCTGCACAATCGGGAATCGCCTGCCATATCCGAACGCTTTACGCGATACTTTAAGTGCAGGAGCTGCCTGGTTTCTCTTAAATTCATTAGCATCTACTAACTTTAGAATCTTCTTAACCAATTCTTTATCACCAATCACTTCAGATATTTCGTTGAATTCTTTATTCTCTTCGAGGTACATTTTTAATATTTTATCGAGAAGTTCATAAGGAGGAAGAAGATCCTGGTCCGTCTGGTTTGGGCTAAGTTCTGCCGAAGGGATTTTATCAATAATTACCTGCGGAATTACCTCTTCATTCCGGTTTATATAATTTGCAATCCTGTAAACATCCGATTTATAAATATCTGCTAAAACTGCAAGTCCACCGCACATATCGCCATAAATAGTACAATAACCAACAGCCATTTCAGATTTATTGCTTGTTATTAAAAGTAGGTAATTATCATTATTGGAAAAAGCCATTAAATAGAATCCACGCACTCTTGCCTGCAGGTTTTCTTTAGTAATCTTGTTAAGATTATTTTTAAACGATGAGCTAATAGTTTCAAGTGTTTTATCAACAACCGGTTGGATTGAAACATTATTAGAAGAGATACCATACTTCTCTATTAACTTTTCAGAATCAGTAACACTTCCTTCGCTTGAATATTCAGAAGGCATCATAATAACGTGAACGTTTTCCTTACCGAGTGCCTGAATAGCAATATAAGTTACCAGGGCGGAATCCATTCCCCCGCTTAAGCCAACAACTACTTTTTTGAAGTTCAGTTTACTGCAATATTCCTTTACTCCAAAAATGAGTGCACTTAAAACTTCTTCTTCAAATGTTCCTTCAGATTCATCCGGAATTTCTTTATCTGATTTTGTATCGAATATAATAAAATCTTCTTCGTAAGCTTTACCGAGTGCAATTAAATTTCCTTTACTGTTAAGGCACATACTTGCGCCGTCAAAAACCAGGTCTGTATGAGCACCCACACTGCAGACATAAGCAAGCGGAAGTTTATCCTGCTTACATAAAATAGAGAGCATTTCCCTGCGTTCTTTTCTTTTTCCATAAGAATAAGGACTTGCAGAAATATTTATTAGAACAGTTGCACCTTTATCAACAAGTTCTTTAACCGGGTCGGTATGATATCTTCTTTTGTACCAGTAATCTGCATCGTTCCAAATATCTTCGCAAACAGATATACCTAACTTCTCTCCTTTAAACTCATGCACAAAAACTTCTTTGGCTGGTTCAAAGTATCTCATCTCATCAAAGACATCATAATTTGGGATAAGAGATTTTGGCTGAATGAACTGAACTTTTCCGTTGTAACAAAGTACAGCAGAGTTATGAATGTTAGTTCCAACCAGGTCATCATCTTCTGTTATCGCACCAAACAGAAGACCTGTTTTGCCTGTTTGCGATGCAAGCTCATTTATTTTTTCACTAACTGCATTTCTAAATTCAGCTTTTTCAACAAGGTCTCGAGGTGGGTATCCAACAAGGGCAAGTTCAGGAAAGGTTACTAAATCAACATCAGAACTCTTTGCCTTTTTGTAGCCATCTAATATCTTATTTTTATTATAATCTAAGTCGCCGATTATTGTGTTAATCTGGCAAAGAGCTATTTTCATAATCCCAAAAAATTTTCATGTACAAATATAACACTAGTTGCTAATTCACCAAAATTCAGCATAATAACTTTTTGCACTACTACTTTGAGCAAAAACACTTCCCGTTAACCGATAATTTTCGCTGATTACCGATTATTTAACACCACATATAATAATATAAGTGTATATGTAAAATAATATGATTTATTAGAAATTGAAATTAAATAAAATTTATACCGGAGCTTATTATGGCGAAGAAATTATTCAGGTCAACAACAGACAAGATGTTGGGTGGAATTGCAGGTGGACTGGCAGAATATTTTGATATTGATTCAACATTAATCAGAGTTCTGTTTATCGTTACAGTTTTTTTGGGTGGTGGAGGAATCATTGCTTACATTATCCTCTGGATAATTGTTCCGGAGAGACCTTTTATTGTAACTCCCGGACCTGCTCCAACAGATCCTGATGAGCGAAGTGAAGCGCAGGATAAACCAGGAAGTGAAACCGGTTCATCCAATAATTATTTTACTGCTTATCAAAAAGTTTTTGATGAGCAGAAAAAGAACAGGGCAATGTGGGGTGGAATTATACTTATTTTACTGGGAGGTTTGTTTTTGTTAGATAACTTTTTCCCAAGATTCGATTTGGGTGACTTCTGGCCCCTTATATTAATTGGTGTTGGCGCTGGTATACTTATAAAAGCAAAAAATTAAAAACAACTTAAGAGATAATAAAATGAAAACATCACACATATTTTGGGGAACCTTGTTTATAGTTTTGGGTTTGTTAGTCCTCATAAATAACTTCACTACAATTTTTATGGATTGGAGCACTATATGGAAGTTGTGGCCTGCTGCAATTGTAATGCTTGGAATATCATTATTGATAAAGCATAAATTAGGAAAAGGAGTAGTTGCCGGTGTTGCAGCTCTTATCATAGCAGTTTCTGTTTTTGCTACGTTTAAAACAACCACACATTTTTTTCACGATGACTTTACAATAGTCTTTGATGAAATGGATGATAGTGAATTTGAAGTTACTAAATATGAAGAAACATTTGATCCATCTATCACCAACGCATTCCTGGAATTTGATGCAGGCGCAGGTTCATTCAACGTTAAAGATACTACTCACCAACTTATCTTTATGAAAACAGAAGGTGTAAAAGATAATTATAAGTTAAAAAGATTCGATTCGGACAGCAGTTCAAAAATTCAGTTTTCGATGAAACATACAAGGTTTAGAATTGGTGGGAAAAATTATAAAAACAGGGTGGATATTTCTTTGAACAGTAATCCAGTATGGGATATGGAATTTGATATAGGCGCCGCATCGGTAAAGCTTGATTTAACTTCTTTTAAAATTAATGATCTTAATATAGATATGGGAGCTGCAGCATTAGATTTACGACTGGGAGATTTAAATGATGAAACCACAGTTGATATTGATGCGGGTGCATCCGATATGGATCTATTTGTCCCCGAAAGTTCGGGCTGCCAGATTAAAACAGATGTTGCGCTCTCTTCAAAAAACTTTTATGGTTTTGAAAAAATAAAGAAGAACCTTTACCGGAGTTCTAACTTTGAGGAAGCAGAAAAGAAAATTTATATTGAAATTGATTGCGGCGTTTCTTCGATTAGTGTAAGGAGATACTAAGATATTTTAAGTTGTAGAGAGCTTTTCCCGAAGGGATGCCGTTGACAAGCTTGTGGTATAAATATAAAATTTAAATCTGGCTTTAGGCAAAATTATATTAATGTTTTTGGGCTAAAATCCCTATAATTTTGTAACTTCTTCTGCCCACGACTTAAAAGTCGTGGCTTCTCATTTAATTTTTGGTATCCACAAATGTTTATCCAATCTAACACATCCTTTCTCATCAAATTCAATCCCTTCTGAGTGGAGCAAATCCTCCATCAA
>JAZGGS010000118.1:0-2109 GCA_036480595.1 Ignavibacteriaceae bacterium | reverse complement strand
TTATGGAGCCAATTATCTCTGCCGATCCTCCTCCACCCGGATCAGTAGGTGAGCTGGTTGAGGTGCAGGAGTTGACGAGAAATAACAAACTAACAATTACAAAATATTTTAGATAAGATTTAATCATGTTAATTATCGCGAATAACTACATTTAACTAAATGGAATTTACGATTTAAAATCAAATTAAGGTAAAATTAAGTACACTGTTAACATCATCTTTCACAACGTTTAAAGTGGCATTTATTGCTTGCTCAATCGCAATAAGTGAAAGTCCTTCAATATGATGTTTTAAGTATCTCATCTTTCTCCTGCTTGTAGAAAGTAATTGATTGCCGGTTATCAATTTGAATTTTAAATTAATTTTATAGAACCGAAATTGCAAGAGAAAGAGAAAATAAAATGCCACATTTTGAAAATGTGGTATATCACTTAAGCTATATTAACTAAAATTAAACTGCAGGTCCGGCTGCAACCAATGCTTTTCCTTCCTCGTTATCGGTGTACTGTTCAAAGTTTTTAATGAACAATTCAGCAAGCTCTTTAGCCTTATTATCCCATTCGGAGGAATCTTCATAGGTATCGCGTGGGTCCAGGATTGCCGGATCAACGCCCGGAAGTGCAGTTGGGATTTCCAGGTTGAAGATAGGGATGGTTTTTGTTTCAGCGGTATCAATTGAATCATTCAGGATTGCATCAATAATTCCGCGTGTATCTTTTATCGATATTCTTTTACCGGTACCGTTCCACCCTGTGTTTACTAAATATGCTTTAGTATTATGCATTTCCATTTTTCTAACCAGTTCCTCACCATATTTTGTAGGATGGAGAGAAAGGAATGCTTTACCAAAGCAAGCAGAAAATGTTGGCTGTGGAGTGGTTACTCCTCGTTCGGTGCCAGCTAACTTAGCTGTAAAACCTGATAAGAAATGATACTTTGTTTGAGCAGAAGATAGTTTGGATACCGGTGGCATAACACCAAATGCATCAGCAGTTAAAAAGATTACCTTATTTGCATGACCGCCCTTGGAAACAGGTTTAACAATATTTTCAATATGATAGATAGGATATGAAACCCTTGTGTTTTGTGTAACCGAACCGTCATCAAAATCTATTTTACCTTCTTCATCAACAGTTAAGTTTTCCAGTAAAGCATCTCTCTTAATTGCATTATAAATATCAGGTTCAGATTCTTTATCAAGGTTAATAGTTTTTGCATAACAACCGCCTTCAAAATTGAATATACCGTCATCGTCCCAGCCATGTTCATCATCCCCTATTAATGCTCTTTTGGGATCTGTTGAAAGGGTAGTCTTACCTGTACCGCTTAATCCGAAGAAAATTGCTACATTGCCATCTTTACCTTGATTAGCGGAACAGTGCATTGCAGAAATACCCTTTAAGGGTAAGTAATAGTTCATCATTGCAAACATTCCTTTTTTCATCTCTCCACCGTACCAGGTTCCGCCAATAACCTGCATTTTTTCAGTTAGATTAAACACTGTAAAAACTTCAGAGTTCATTTCATGTTCTTCCCATTTTTGGTTAGTGGTTTTGGAACCATTCATAACAATAAAATCGGGCTCACCATAATTTTCAAGCTCTTCGTTGGTGGGTCTTAAAAACATATTTGTAACGAAATGTGCCTGCCAGGCAACTTCGGTTATAAATCTTACTTTTAAACGTGTATCTTCATTTGCACCACAATAAGCATCTACAACAAAAAGTTCTTTTTCTGATAATTGTTTTTGAACTGTTGCCTTAAGATCGTTCCAAATCTCGGGGGTTATCGGTTTATTATCGTTTTTAGCTTTATCCGAAGTCCACCATATTGTATCTCTGGTTACATCATCCATAACAATATATTTATCTTTAGGTGAACGACCTGTAAATACTCCGGTCAATACATTTAAAGCACCCATTTCAGTTTTAGAACTTTGCTCAAATCCATTTAATCCCGGGCTGGTTTCAAATTCATAAAGCTCATCATAAGATGGATTATGAACAATTTTTTTTACATTTAAAATACCGTATTTTGATAGATCGATGGTTGGCATATCTGCTCCCTTGTTAATAACGAATAGGGTTGTTTAGTGATTTTGAATTTAATA
>JAZGGS010000117.1:0-11024 GCA_036480595.1 Ignavibacteriaceae bacterium | reverse complement strand
AAACCAACAAAGATTTCCCTAAATGGAGAAACATCTGTAACTCCTGCCCAGCACAAATAAATTTCACCGTTTGGTCCGGTTGTAATATCTCCCCCGGCACTTCTGTTTGTTGGATTATTAATTTGTTGCGGAGTACTCCAGCTCTGAGCACCATCGTCAGTAAAAGCTAATGCTACTGAAAACGGAGTAGTTAACTTAACCCAGGCAGCATAAGTTTTACCATAGAACGAACTTGTTGGAACAGCATCGGTAGTTATTGTTGCTCGCTCAAGGTCATCTGTAGAAAGTGCTACTTGGGATGACCAGGTTTGCCCATTATCAGTGGAGATGTGCGAGTATAATCCGGTAAATGGAGGTCTTCCTAATCTGGTGATAATGAACATACCATTTTTATCTATTACTATTCCGGGATCACCGCCGTGAAAAGCAATCGGTTCACCCGTACATGTATCGTTTCCTTGCCAGCTGCTCCCACCATTTGTGGTAACATAAATTCCTTCGCTTATAAAAAAGGGAGAAAGGGTTAAAGTATTTCCTGATGAGAAAAGAATATTATCATCCACAGGATTTTTTACAATGAATACTTCTGTTTGTGTAACTGAACCTGGATATATCCTGTAATTATCACCAATTATAAGTGAGGACTTATTATTAGAATGGTTTTGGGGAAATACACTCGTAACTATAAAAATCGGTAAGAAGATTATATATATTTTTTTGAGCAGCAACACTTATCACCTTTTAGTTAGTATGAAATTCGTTTTATCTTAGAAAAAAATTATTAAGTTTGGATTAAAATATATAACTAAAATTTAATGAACCATAAAAATTTCTAGGTGCACCCAGTTCATAAAATCTTTTGTCTGCAGAATTGGTATTTGTGAATCCAACATATATAATATTAAACAAGTTATTTACACCAGCAGAAAACATAAGGTCAAATCGATCGAAATTTATATCCACACCCAATAAAGCATTAAACAATCCATATCCATCCGTTTTATCAGAATTAGCATCATCAACCCATAAGCCCGTTATGCCCATATAACTAATTTTGCAGAAATGAGTTACTTTTTGTGTAACTTGATTAGAAAAAGTAAGTGACAAAAAGATATTATGCTCAGGAACGCTTGGAACAATATTATCTGAAAAATCCTTTTCCGATTCCACTAGATTAAAGGTTGAATCGAATTCAATTGTTTTAGCAGAGTATGAGTTGTAAGTGAAATTCGAAAATGTGTATGAAAATATAAATTCTAATCTTTCAATAATTTCTAATTGTGTGCCTAATTCCAATCCCATCCTATTTGTTTCTGCAGCGTTTCTGAAAAATACATCTCCTAAAACTTCGAAAGGAACAATTTCATTATCGATATTAATATTAAAAACAGTTGCCTCAAACAGAACCTTTCTAAAATATTCAGCATTATAAGATAGAATATTTCCCTTAATTCCTAATTCAAAATTTATTGATTCCTGTGCCTGAAGTTCCTGGTTGTATAGATCAGCGGGATCAAAAGGATCCAATTCATTCTTTGCCGGGCTGTCAAAACTTAATCCGAAAGATGTGTAAAGAGCAATGTGCGGAGTTAACTTATAATTTAATGCAATTTTTGGGGTGAATGCATCAAACTTTCTTTCATCAGTTCGGGATGGCAGAGTTTCTTCTGTAATATCATACGCAACGTAATCATATCTTCCGGTAAGTAATACAAACATTTTGTCTTTTAATAGTTCAAAATTATCTGAAATATAAAAACCGGTATTGTTAATTCCTTCATCCAGCAATTGTAAAAGTTGATCACCTTTCTGACCATTGATGTTATCATAAAATTCTATACGTGCCGGTTGAAGAAAAATATCCACACCAATTGAGAACTCATTTTGCAGCCCAAAAATATCAGAACGATTAGAATAACGTGTTGTTAAACCCAAACCGTTTCTGTTAATTAATTTATAAGTCCTTGAAGGACGGTGAAAGAATTTAATTGTACCGTATGCAGTAATTTCAATTTCGTTATTTAATGAATTACCAAACTTAGTGTTGAATCTAACTCCTAACCTTCCTTTAGTTGATAATCTTTTACTATCTCTATCAACCTGTCTTTGATCCGGCTGGAACGGGTCATCATTAAATTCTTCTTTTGTTAATGAACCCGGCAGCTTGAGCAATCCATCTACAAAGTATCCCAAAATTTTTAAACTTGTGTTATCTCCCGGATGAACTTCTAAAACAGTATTAAAGATATGCCAGTATTCATTATTGTGGATGCGGAAACCTTTATAATTTTGGTAACTGTAAGTTGCCAGAAATCCATAATTATCTGTTCTGATTCCTGTTTTAAATCCATTTCTCCTTAAATCGAATGAACCAAATTGATTGAACTGAATCGCAAATGATTTTGGAAAGTCTACATCATTTATAAAATTTACAACTCCGCCGGGAGCATTTGTATATAACGAAGATGAGTTTCCTTTTACAATTTCAATTCTGCCTATTGAGTTAAAATCAATGGCTTCGATTCTTGTTTGTCCATCCGGTTCAGATTCAGGAATATCATCTAGCAAAATTCTTACACCTCTAATGCCAGAGTTTGATCTGCTTCCAAAACCTCTTATTGCAATTCGTACATCATGGTTACCATACCTGGATTGCAAAAACATTCCCGGAATGGAAGTCAAAACATCGGACACACCAACCTTTCTATCAAATTGAAATAAAGAGTTATCGATTCGAACAACCGGGTAAGGAATATCGATAATTCTTTTATTTACTCTTGTTCCTGTAACTACAACATCATCCATTTCGTATTCTAAAGTATCTAAAGAGATTATGCGGATTGTTGAATCAATTTTAGTTTCTTCCTGGGAAAAGTTTTGTGAGGAAAAGAATATTAAAGCAACTGATAGAATGAACCAAAAATATTTGCTATACATAGGATTATTTACAGAATTAGTTAAAAAACAAAAACAAATCTTACCAAATTCCTAATCTTTATCAAAGAAAATCGGATTACCGGTTTCACTTTCCGAGTTGCTTCTTAAAATTGTTCTTTATGGAGTAGTATTTTCCTGAAAGAATAAAATGTTTGCTATTCAGATTTTCCGGGTGGAAAATCAGTTAAGATTTTTGCAACTGCACTATTAATAAATTCCTGTCTCTCTTCGGGTGTACCTCTATCTTTAACTACAGCAGAACCAATACCGCGCCAGATCAGTTCATCTTTTACATTATCAACAATATCAATAAACAAGGAACCCTCGGTGTAATAAGATACATCAATGTTTCTGCCGTAAGGATACGAACCCCACCACGCACCGTATGAATAACCCCAATCACTTGCATTCATTTTTTCCGAAGTGCCTGCGTGAGTATAAACTACCAGGTCTGCATTTCCTGAATCATCAAATAAAAATCCTTTAGAGTTCATCGTTTTCTTTATGGCTTCTAAAACTCTTTTCTTAACGAGTGCTGCATTTTCAAGTTCACTTCCTTTGATTGGGTCTTTAGATATTTCATAAGTCTGGTAATTAGAGAAATCAATTGAAGTATCGTAATCGGTGGAAACGGAAACAGAAGAGCAACTAATAAATAAAAGTGATAAAGAAGTTATAAGAATAGTAATAATTACTTTAAACATATTCTCTCCAAATTTATTT
The DNA here is from genome assembly GCA_036480595.1 of Ignavibacteriaceae bacterium. Classification (GTDB taxonomy): domain Bacteria; phylum Bacteroidota; class Ignavibacteria; order Ignavibacteriales; family Ignavibacteriaceae; genus JAZGGS01. The sequence continues at coordinate 7,364 of JAZGGS010000117.1, read as the reverse complement.
TCTTGCCTAAGATAATTTTTAATTAAGCGGGAAGAACCAGTTAACACCAACACCAAGTGTTAGAATCTGGCTTGTTGTTGAAGCAACAGTATTACCAAGATTAAGATATTCGGAATCGCGAACAAAATGATATCTTATATTGAAATCGAAATTAAGTTCATCATTTAAAGGGAATAGAACCCCACCGCCAACAGTAAGCCCAACTTCACTCCTAAATTCAGATTCGTCAATCGGTACTTCGCCATCGCCGGGAAAATAAGTGCCTTTAGCTTTATTCCAGTAAGTATAGACTCCTGCTTCCACCAGACCGTAAAAACGCATCTTGGGTCCCGGTGTAACCAGCCGGAAACTAACAAGAATTGGAATTGCATTAACACTTCCGTTTATGTCTGCCGATCCTTTATTGTTACCATCAAGTTTTTTATTTAGTTCCGTATTATCTAATCCCATTTTAATAAAACCTAAAACCAGCGCAAGCCGGATGTTCTCTTCAACATCATAATAAAAACCTGCAAGGGCGCCAAATCCAATATTGTAAAGATTGGCATCCTTCCCGGTGGGAATTGCAACCACACCGGTTACATCGGTGCCATAACCAGACTGACTTAGTGTGATACCGGACATTAACAAAAAGGTGAGCAGAAAAAGACTAGATTTATTCATCTGTTTAACCTCTGTTTAGAAAATGATCGAACAAAAATAACTATTTCACAATTAATTTATTAAAATTTTTATTGTACTCTCTTTTCAAAACAATTTTTACTATAAATAATTATTAAAACAATTTACTAAAAATAATCTTACATTTCATTCAAGTATTTTAATTAGAAATTGATTTTAAACAAATGAGAAATTTTCTTTAGGAGCTTTCTATGAAATATTTTAATATATATAAATCAATCCTTCTTATACTAAGTATTGCCTTCGTTTTTTTTAACATTAGCTGCACTTCTGTTTCGCAAGAATCTATAATGATGAAAGATATTGAAGGGGTTAATATGACATCCATAGAACTTAGAATACGATTAAATGAATTGGGGAAGTTTTTTGCAGGCACAATAGAGGAAGCTGCTGATGAAATAATCAAGGAAGCGGATGATATCGAAGCAAAAAAGAATGCCTTACTATGGAAAACTAATGTCATTCCTGCAGCATTGTACTCTGTTATTATTTTAGATCCTGTTGCCGCAGGCATAGATTTTTTTGCACTATGTTATCAAATGCAACAGTTTTTTGCTGTTGGTTATGGAAGTAAGTTATTTGGTAAACAACAGCAAATAGCAATAAATGCTTGTAATATAATAGTGAAAGAAGCAGAAATTATAAGAGATGAATTTCGGGACAGGAAGTATCGGGAGGAAAATGACAGAATATTAACTGCTTGGGTAGTTCAAAATCCGATTAAAAATTTGAATTTCAATAGGAGATCTACACTTGAGCTTACTGCAAAAACTCTCGGAAGTGAAGAATATGGTATTGGTTCCAGTGTTGGGAGTATAGCAGAAGGAGTGAACGATATAAGAAGACAAATTACAGTTTACACTGAATTTCTTCCCAAGCAAATTAAATGGCAAGCACAATATGAACTCTTGAATTTAATGGGTGATTCAACCATTGAAAAATCACTTAATAATATTGATAGAGTTGTTAATTCAGTCGAACGGATTACTAAAGTTTTGGAAGAATCACCGGAACTCTTTACAGATTTGCAACAATCAACACTAGCAGACCTTAATAAGCAACTTATAATTGCTCTTTCAACTTTATCGAATGAAAGAGCAATTGTGCTTGAAGCGATGACAGTAGGTAGAGTCGCAATTATGAAAGAAATATATCAGCAGAGGGTAGAAACACTGGATAGAATTGATAAACTTGCTCAAAACACATTAAATCAATCATCAATTTTTGCGAGTGATGTAATTGATAAAATATTTTGGAGAGTGTTAATAATTTTAGTAGTTGTTTTTGTTGGAGGGATTGTAACAATTAGATTACTCAAGAAATAATTTAGATTTCAATTTCCATTTTCTTGCTGGCAAGAAAATCTTTACCTGGATCACGTATTCCAGTCCCGGCATCAAATACAGCGATGTTATTGGTTTCTTTAATTCTAAGCTGTACACAGGTTGTATTACCCCCGAACTCCTGAAATTCAGGAGCGCATACCGGTATCGACCCCCCTTGTACCGTAAAATTTTATAATCATTTACTTCTTGAATAAAATTACTTGAAGTATCCTTCTTTATCCAAAGTGGAAACTAGTATTTTACTAAATGAGTTTATAACATCTGATGCCTTATCAGGATCCACAGTTTCCGATATCCCGCTCCAGATAAGTTTCTTTTCGCTTGTTTCGTAAAGATTTGTTTCAAGAACAACTACTACATTTTTAGAGAGATATCCTGTTGAATTTGCATATTGAATTCCTGCATAATAATACCCGTAAAATCCGTAATAATTATTAAAAGGAATTGTATAAAGATAACCGGCTTTGTAATCCCGTTCTGATTCGAGTCCAACAAGGCGGGAAACAACCACAGCATCTAGTTCCAGGTCTTTAAAATATTTTTCGAAGACTCCTTCTTCAACCACCTCATCGTAAGGCATAACATCCATAGAGGCGATTGCTTCCAGCCCTTTATCTGTAAATGCTTTTTTCATTCCGTCTTCAAATTTTCTGCGGAGCAGCGGCTTCTTAATATCTACAATTCCCAGCACAAGCACTTTATCTATTTCACCTTTCTGGTAATCATCCTCCTGCCATTGACCAAGGATCTCTGTTGAGGTTGCAGAACAGGAGATAAAGAGTGTGACGAAAATAAGCGCGCTAAATAAGAGTAATATTTTGTTGATCATAATTTCAAGTTGATGTTATTAATATTCAGTTATTTAAAAATATAGTTAATAAAGATATGTATATCTATAAAATAAAATTAGATATACAAATCCTTTAATAGTTTAAGCACAAGATAAGTTTATTTATACTTCTACTGTTTTCTTATTTTATTATCCTCAATAAACCAACTAAGTGCAGTTTCAACAGCTTCATCCAATGAATATACACTTCCTGGTTCAATCCTGGATTGACTTACAAAATTTTGCGGGCGTTTCAGAGAACTATAAACATACCTGTTTTCCTGGTGACCAAAATAGGTACCAACATTAATTATGTAAGTCATTTTATCATTTTTTACATAAACCTTTATCTCTTCCCAGGGATCCTCGGCTACAGAATACCTGTAAGTCCAAACTTCAGTGTAAGCATCCTGTCTCTTTTGATCAAGTTTCTCATAGGAATAACTAACGGCTTCCCCGGATGATGCACAGGAGATAATTATTTGAATTAAAAGGAATATAATAACAGATAAAGATAATTTTTTCATTAGTAACCTCCTTAATTATATGAAATAAATAGTTATGTGTTCTGCTATTTTTCCTATTCTTCAGAATCATCACTTCCCCCAACAATACTCATATTTATCGGATCGAAAATTACACCCACTTTATTTTCGTATTTTTTGTAGGCCTTAATCAGTTCTTCTCTTATTTCCGGATGTTGTGATGAAAGATCATTGCTCTCTGCGGGATCTTCTGGTAAATTAAAAAGCTCCCAATCACCGGTGCCAAATGGTATTGGAAGATTTAATATTTTCCAGTCACCTTTGATATAAGCTCTTAAACCGTGCAATTCATAACCTATGCCCCCATTCGAGTGTAGTTCTTCTACCGCACCGTTAAGTAAAGGCAGAATAGATTTGCCCATCAATCCCGGAACATTTGGATCATTCATACTCGGATGTGTAACTCCGGCAAGATCTAGGAAAGTCGGCATTATGTCTGATACATGTATGAATGCATTATCCATCGTGCCTTTGTTAGCATAGTGCAAGGGTAATTTTATTATACATGGGGAGATTATACCACCCTCTGAAGTAAACGCTTTGAATAGTCTGCGTGGTGACATACTTGCCGTTGCCCAACCGGGACCCATTTCGATATATGATTTTTCTAATCCTCTGTTTTCAAGAGAATTATTGAATGAATTTACGAACTCCTCAGTCTGCCCGGGATAAGCAAATTTATCTGCACCGTTAGCTCCATTATCGCTGAAAAATACTATCATCGTATTTTCCATTTCATTATTCTCTTCCAGCCATTTGAAAACACGCTCTATCTGCTCATCCATATAATCAACCATTGCAGCATAAACTTCCATATCGCGTTCTGATGCAGCCCTCTCTTCTTCTGGTAAATCATCCCAGTCTGGAATTCCTCCCCAGGGATACATATCAACATCCTCAGGTAATATTCCTAAATCCTGAAGTTTTTTTAGTCTCTTCTCTCTTAATGCCTGGTATCCTTCACTGTATTTTCCTTTATACTTTTCTATGTATTCTTTAGGCGCGTGTAAGGGATCGTGTGGAGCAGTGTATGACAGGTATGCAAAAAATGGTTTGTCATCGGTTTTATCACGTTCAAGCCATTCAAGCATGTAATCTGTATAATTTTTTGAAGAATAAAAATCGTCTGGAAGTTCTTCAACTACTTCGCCGTTACGGCTATAGAACATTACTTGAGGTGGAGATAACGGTAATTTATCATTCCAATGGCTGCCGCCTCCCGGCAATAATGAAAAGGTTTCATCAAACCCTCGTGCAAAAGGTCTGTGTTCCTTTTCGTATCCAAGATGCCATTTGCCTGACATATAAGTACGATATCCGGCATACTTTAATATTGATGGTAAATGAGCTACACGGTCATTAAGAAATCCTTCGTAGCCCGGGTTTCCTTTTTGCTTAGATGATACGATTTCTCCCATGCTGCCTAAACCGGCAATGTGATTATCCGTACCTGACAAGAGAACTGATCTTGTTGGAGAACAGGTGGGAAGTACGTGGAAGTTTGTTAACTTGATTCCGTTTTCAGCTAATCTATCAAGTGTGGGTGTGTTAATTTCTCCTCCAAAAGGACCAATGTCTGAGTAGCCCATATCGTCTGCAACAATCAAAAGAATGTTTGGTCTGGCTACTGACTTTTCCTCTTCATTTTTTTCACCGCAACATATTATCAGGAATGGAATCAAGATCATTAGTAATTTATATCTTCTCATAATTCATTTCCTCAATGATGTGAATTAATAATAAATTCATCTTTTATTAACTACGAAATTAAACGTCTTATAAAATTGCATAAATGAGATTAAAAAGCAAAAAAATAATCTTAATGATTAATAATCAAAAAATCTTTTATCTTCTCCTTCCACCCGATCTGTTTCTTGTACCACTTCTGTTAGTTCTATTTTGAGTTTTTGGTGCATTGTTATATCTTTTATTACTTTTCTGCCGGTTGTTATAATCTTTGTTTAGCGACTTTGTCCTGTCAACATTTTTATTCCGGTTTTTATCTACAGTACCAGTCTTATCTCTTTGCTTAGTTTTGTTATCGGGTGTCCAACCACTTTTATCTCTCTGTTCCCATCCATCCTTTGTTTTGCGGTGTACATTTCCATCGCGATCAGAATAAACATTATTTTTATTACGCGTTGAAAAATCAGTTTTCTTTTTATCTCTCTGTCTTGGAACATCTTTATTCCTTTTTATGTTCTCCTTTTTATTATAAATATTTCTGTTTCCCTGGTTCTGATTACGATACATGTTTCTTTTGTGTGCATCGCGTCGTCCCGCATAATATCCGGAACGATAACCATGATGGTATCCATGTCTGTAACCTCCTCGATAACCCCTGGCTCCCCAATATCCATGCCGGTAATATGGATGCCATCCGTAACCCATCCAAAGATGGGGTCCGCCAAACCTAATACCGAATGAAAAACTCCAGCCCGCATAAGGATTATAATGTACTCCAAATCCCCAGGTAACCGGACGTGGATAGTAATACGCTCCGTACCAGGGGTGATAATACCAGCCGGTTCCGTAAACAATAGTCGGTCCATAAACATAACTTCCTGCATATCCGGGATAATATCCAACATACACAACGGTAGGTGTGGAATCGTATATATAAACATATTTAACATTATAAATGGGACAGCTTGGAGGAATTGTATAAATCTCATCGGGAACATCGACGCAAACAACCCACGGTCCTTTTGCACTGTTTGCCTGATACCACACAGCTTCTTCACAGCAGTAAAAAGCATTTTCATATTTTATAACAGAGGATGCACTGTTGGTGGCATACTGCATATCAGTATCTTCAATATATTCCCATTGCGGTTCACCATCGTAAGTAACTTCCATGCTCTTGTCGTTTCTATCAATTGCACTTGTTTGCGGTATGTATGAATCGAGCACGGCATCTTTTGCTTGTTCGGTACCTGCAACACTGTTTAGCACACCTCCTTTTGGGGAATCGGGTGGAATCTTTTTAAAACTTTCAGGCAGTTTATCGGATGCTACATAAGTCCAGGGTCCGTTCAAATCGGAACTCATATACCATCTGCCGGAGATCAATATAAAATACTTCTGCGTATCAATCTCAAGAAATAATTCATTCTCCGCATTATCTATGTAAAGAAGATCAGTGTTGCTGATAGGAGCGAAAGCGGGTTCACCATCTGTAACAATTAATTCTGTTGGTTCCGTTGCAACTATTATTTTAGGAATGTCTTCCTTTAATATTTCTAATCCTTCTTTATCCTCGTTAAGTTGTTCTTCGTATTGTTTTGCAAGTTTTACTGCTTCTTTGGGCGGATTGGTAGTTGTTTCCCAATCACCTTTAATATCAATTGCTTCCCACCAGATTGAACCGCCTTTTAAATAATAATTTTGCCCCTTTGTATCGTAAAGCAAAAAGAATGGTGTGTTAATAACAGACTGCAGGTTTGTGTTTTCAATTTTTTGCAGTTTTGGTTCACCATCTATTGTAATCAACATTGATGGAGTTGTAGTGAAAATAATTTTCGGTGGATCGTTTTTCAGATCTTGCGAAGCATTATTTTCTTTTTCAACTAATTCCAGGCTAACAAGTAATCTATCCAAAGACATTGTTAAGTCCCAGGTAGGAATATCCTTTTCAAGTAACTCGGCAAGTTTTTGTGCTTGTTCCTCTGTAGCATTAGGGAAGTGAACTTTATTAACTGTTAATTCCAGTATCTCAACTGTTCTTTCATCTTTGTCAACCGAAACTTTTGAATCCATCCACACCACACCAAAAACAGGATTGACAGAATCTTTCATCGTTACAGATAACGCAGCCCTGGAACTGATTCTGTCACCATCAAAAGATTCTAACTGCGGTTGATACATAAGTATTTTTGCATTTTCCGTTTCCACTTTTCTTGGCCAGCCAAGTTCTTCATCAACTGGATATGAGATTGTAAAAAACAGGATTATAAATGCAAT
>JAZGGS010000116.1:0-2718 GCA_036480595.1 Ignavibacteriaceae bacterium | reverse complement strand
CAAGAAGATACGGCAAAACAAAATACGGCATCTCACGGTTCTTTAAGGGCTTTGTTGATCTAATAACAGTTACATTTGCAACCCGTTATATTAAACGCCCCATGCACTTCTTCGGATTTTTCGGCGCAATGGCTTTTCTTGTTGGTGTTGTTGTTCTTGGTTATTTAACTGCTCTCTGGATACAAGGGCAGCCGCTGAGTAATCGTCCTATGCTTTTTCTCGGTATGCTCTTAATTATTGTTGGTGTGCAGTTGTTTTCAGTTGGGCTTTTAGGCGAAATGCTTGTTCACAATTCAATGGACGAAAAAGAATATGTGATCAAGGAAAAAAGTTAAAGTATGTTAACTAACCACTAATCTGTATTCCTCTCTTAGGACGAACATTATGCATTACGATCCAATAAAGAATGTATTTGCAGGTATAATAAAAAAGTACCCGTTCCTTCGTGTTATCTTCTATAAAATTTTAGATTTAATGTTTCTTCGTTCCTGGTATGTAAGAAGGGAGTTAAAAGCTTTAAGAAAAAAGTTTGGTGATAAGGAGATCATTATTTACGATGCAGGTTCGGGGTTTGGGCAGTACACTTATTTTATGGCAAAGAAATTATCTCCCTGCAAAATATTTTCTGTAGATGTTAAAGAGGATTGGATTGAAGAGAGTGAAGAATTTTTTAAGACAAGGAAAATTAAAAACGTTAGTTTTAATATAGAAGACTTAACTAAAATCAATCACCGGGATAAGTTTGATGTTATCGTTTGCATAGATGTTATGGAGCATATTGAAAATGATGAGCAGGTTTTCCGGAATTATTTTATTGCTTTGAAGAATAACGGTTACTTATTAATTAATTCACCATCAATCTACGGCGGAAGCGATGTACATGATGAAGATGAGGAAAGTTTTATTGCAGAGCATGCAAGAGACGGCTATTCTAAAGAAGACCTGGAGTTAAAACTTCATCCGTTAGGTTTTGAAACTTATCAATCAAAATATACTTATGGTTTTTGGGGAGATAAAGCATGGCGTTTAGGAATTAAGTATCCTATACTTCTTCTTAACATTTCGAAACTCTTTTTTATAATTCTTCCCGTATATTACCTTGTAACATTATCGTTCACTTTGTTGATGATGTTTGCAGATTATTCTTCAAATAATAAAATTGGTTCGGGAATAAATTTTATTGCAAAAAAAGTTCAATAAAAATAAGAGCTTACATGTCTGTCAAAAAGATTAAAAAAACTGCGAAGAAACCCGTTTCTGAAAAACCAACTTTTTTATCCGGCTTCAGTATCGATAAATACATCCCTGAAAAGTATCAAACAGTTTTTTACCTGCTTGTTATTCTTCTCCTTTTCCTCTTCTTTTTCACTCCTCTTTATTTTGGCGGAATGACTTTTCAATCCGGAGATATTGTTACAAGTAAGAGTGTAAAAACGTATGTGGAGAATCACGAAGGTGGTTACACTCTCTGGAATCCTTATGTTTTTGGCGGCATGCCGGCTTATGCACTTGCAGTTGGTTATAAATGGTTCAACTTAATTTGGATCGGTGTAGAAGCATTGCGAAGAGCGTTTAGCAGTCCGTTTGCTGTTGATTATGCAAAATGGACTTTTTACCTGCTGGGATTAGCTTATACAATGTTTGCATTTTTTTATTACCGTACAAAGAACAAGCTGGTAAGTTTTGTTGTTGCACTAGCCGTGGCTTTTTGCACAGGTATTGTTGTGTTTTTATATATAGGGCATGTTACCAAACTGGCTGCACTTTGGGTTTACCCGGTTCTGTTCCTGTTACTGTTCAATTACCAGAAACGGATTAAGTTTGTTGAAATATTAATTCTTATCATTACTCTGGATTTACTTTTCCTTGGCTGGCATGTGCAGATTATCTTCTACACATTTTTTGCTGTGATGATTTACTTCATCTACTTCTTTTTAAGATCATTAAAACAAAAGGATAAGCATTTAACAACACAGTTAGTTAAATCGGCTGTAGTATTTATTGTTGCAATTGTTGTAGCGCTATTAATTCAATCCGACAACTTTACCCAGATCTACGAATATACTCCTTACTCAACACGCGGCACTGAGAGCATACTTGAAAAAGAAGCTGTAGCAACAGAGCAATCGGAATCAGATTTTTACCAGTACGCAACAAACTGGTCATTTTCGCCGGGTGAAGTTCTTACATTTATAATTCCATCATACTATGGTTTTGGTAAATCAACTTATCAAGGTCCATTAACACAAAACAAACCGGTTGAGGTAAATACATATTTTGGGCAGATGCCTTTTGTTGATGTTGCCATGTATATGGGAGTTATTGTTTTCTTCCTTGCACTTTTTTCGATGATAGTTAACTGGAGGGATCCTATTGTAAGATTCTTAACTATCCTTTCTGTAACTGCGCTACTCATTTCTTTTGGAAGAACTTTTCCACCTCTTTATGATTTGATGTTCCATTATTTCCCTTTCTTCGATAAGTTCAGGGTCCCTTCTATGATCCTGGTTCTTGTACAATTAAGCTTTCCGCTTTTAGCCGGATTAGGATTAGTAAGAATTCTATCATTAAGAAAAGAACCTGATTTAAAGGTTCAACGATTAATTAGAAATGCTGCAATTGTATTTGGAGGATTGTTTGTTATATCTCTTCTGCTCGCTTCGCCTATAAAAGAATGGTTTGTAGGTAGAATAGTTGAATCCGGAGAGAAAGGTACAA
>JAZGGS010000115.1:0-11484 GCA_036480595.1 Ignavibacteriaceae bacterium | reverse complement strand
GCAGATGGCATAAACGGAGACATAAGTGAAGTTGTTGTAGATAGAAGAGGTGATGTTTGGATTGGAACAAATTCCGGGGTAAATGTACTTTCAAATACCAGCGCAATTCCTTCTTCAAACGATCCATCTTTAAGATTGTCATCAGTCTTCTCATTAAGAGAACAATCAATAAATGCAATTGCAGTAGATCCTCTAAATCAAAAATGGGTTGGTACAAATGAGGGACTGCTGCTTGTAAACTCAGACGGTTCCAGGTTACTGGCTGCACTCTATGCAAGTAACTGTGCACTGCTTTCAGATAAGATACAGAGTATTTCTATTGATGAGAATGCAGGAATTGTTTACGTGGGTACTGAAGAAGGATTAACTTCATTTGAAACCCCGTTCATCAAACCGCAGGAAAGTTTTGACAAGCTTTTCGTTTATCCTAATCCATTTATAATTAAAGATAACAGTAAACTATTAACTATTGATGGACTGATAAGGGATACTGATATAAAAATTTTAACTGTTACGGGTAACCTTGTTACAGAATTTTCTTCGCCCGGTGGAAGAACCGCTTACTGGGATGGAACTGATGATAATGGTAAACTGGTTAGCAGCGGTGTTTACTTAGTAGTTGCCTTTGATAGAGATGGAAATAATATAATAACCGGCAAGGTTGCTGTAATAAGGGAATAAATAAATTGTTTACATCCTGCCAAGCTATTTATGCTTAACGTAACCTGGATAAACCAGAAATTCCAATTAACAAATGACAAATAATAATTTCGAAAATTCCAAACAAGTTTTTGTCATTGTTATTTTGAATTTTATTTGTTTTTTGATATTTGTGGATTGAGATTTTATGACAATAATAAACAAGAAATTCAGAAATAAGTACTAATGATAGACTTTTCAAATATATCGCTTCAGTTTGGCGGAAGACACTTATTTAAAAATGTTTATCTTCGAATAAATTCTGCTGACAGGATCTCACTAGTTGGATCAAACGGAAGCGGAAAAACATCATTATTAAAAATCCTTATTGGTGAATTGGAACCGGAAACCGGTAAAGTACAAAAGCAAAAACGGATTACAATCGGTTTTCTTCCGCAAGATAATGTTGTCCACTTAGGTAAAACACTTCTTGAGGAAGCTTCCACTGCTTTAGCAGACATAAATTACCTTCAGAATAAATCGCAGGAGATATTAAATCTACTTTCCTTAAAAGAAGTAAATGATGAAGAGCATGAAGATTTAGTTCATCAATTAGGCGATGTACAATTAAGATTGGAAGAGCTCGATTCTTACACTGCCTCATCAAGAGTTGAAAAAATTCTTACCGGGCTTGGCTTTTCTGAAAAAGATTTTAACCGGTTAACCGATGAATTTTCAGGCGGATGGCAAATGAGGATTGCACTTGCAAAAATACTCATAGCACAGAACGATATTCTTTTACTGGATGAACCCACAAATCACCTGGATCTTGATTCACTTGAATGGTTAAGCTCATATTTAAATAAATACAATGGCGCACTTGTAATAGTATCGCACGACAGGCATTTCATTAACGGGGTTACTAATAAAACTCTGGAAATTTTCAGCAACAAGTTAAGTTTTTTTAATGGTAATTATGATGCATATCTGAAGTTCAAAGAAGAGAGAGATGAGCTGCTTGTTCATCAAAGGCAGCTTCAGGAAAAAAAAATTAAGGAGACTCGAAAATTTATTGAACGGTTCAGGTATAAAGCTACTAAAGCAAGGCAGGTGCAAAGCAGGATAAAGCAATTGGAAAACACGGAATTGATTGAACTGCCTGACAGCGAAAAAATGATTATGCTTAATTTTCCGGTACCGCCATTAAGCGGGAAAATTAATATTGAATTAAAATCGGTTTATAAATCTTATGGTGATATTTCTGTTTTTAACGAAATCGATTTTAAAGTTGACAGAGGAGATAAAATTGCATTTGTTGGACCAAACGGAGCTGGTAAAAGTACACTTGCTAATATCATTTCCGGTAAGGTGGGGATAAACAGCGGTGACAGAATTGTTGGACACAACACTTCAATTACAAACTACTCACAAGATATTGCAGATAATTTAAACCCTGATCTAGATATTCTCGAATCGGTTTATGGAATTGCAGTAGAAAAAACTTTGGGTCAGTTAAGATCTCTTCTTGGATCTTTTCTCTTTACGGGCGATGATGTTTTTAAAAAAGTCGGGGTCCTTTCCGGCGGCGAAAAAAGCAGGCTGGCTTTAGCTAAAATTCTTCTTACAAAATCTAATCTTATTGTTCTTGATGAGCCAACAAACCATCTCGATTTTTCATCAAAAAGTGTTTTACAAAAAGCGCTAATCAAATTTCCCGGTTCGCTTATCCTTGTTTCGCACGATATCGATTTCCTTCTGCCTATTGTTAATATTGTAACAGAGATTAGAAAAGGAAAAATACAAACCTACCGCGGAGGTATAGAATATTATCTTTCGAAACGTAGAGAGTTAATTGCAGCCGAACAGAATGAAACTGCCGTTTCCAGTTTAAATAATAAAACAAAATCCAGGAGAGAAATAAAAAGATTAGAAGCAGAAGACCGGCAGAAAAAACACTTGTTAACAAAAGCTTTGAAGAAGAATTTAAGTGAGGTGGAACAATTAATAAGTGAACTTGAACGTAAAGAAAAGGAACTGGAATCTCAGTTAGCCGATTCCGCTACATACAGCGATCCTGGTAAAGCAAAAGAGCTGAATAAGAAATTTATTAAAGTTAAAGATGATCTTGCTGAGTCGATGAAAAGATGGGAAACATTTTCAGAACAACTTGCTAACATTGAACAACAATTTGATTAAACACTCTCTCCCAGGAATTCTTCTACCAATTTAATCCCGCCGTAAATCGCTGCATCGTCACCAAGTTTTGTTTCCGTTATTTCCAATCCCATTAAAGATTCATCCAGCACATGCATTTGAAGCGCTTCTTTAATCTGGGGAACCATAAAATAACCAAGCGCTTCAACCAATCCGCCGCCAATCACAATTGTATCTAGGTTCAGCAAATTTGTTACGCTCGCCAATACGCCACCAATTACTTCACAAGCATCCATAACATGTCCGGTTACCAATTCATCATCATCTTTTACAGCTTTAGCCAGACTTTTACTTTTAATTATCTCCCCGGCCTCAATCATTTTTGCAAGTGAACTTTCTTTACCATTTTTTACATCGGAAATAATCTTATTTGTTATTGCCGATCTGCTTGCAATTGTTTCAAAACATCCCCTCTTTCCACATCCGCAAACCGGTCCATCCTTTTTAACGAGCATGTGTCCAATCTCCCCGGCAACAAAATTAGAACCGCGGTATAGTTTTCCGTTTAATACAAGTCCTCCGCCAATTCCCGTTCCTATAAATATGGAGAGAAGGTTTTTAGAAGATTTATCAACTTCAAAATTTTTAATACCAAGTACAGCCAGGTTCACATCGTTTTCCAATAAAACCGGGTAGTCAATTTCATTCTCCAATAACTTTTTTATGTTAAAATTTTTCAGCCCCAGGTTTGGAGCTAAGTAAATAGTACCTTTATAAGGATTTACTGAACCTGCAATGCCAAGGCAGACTGCTTTAATATTTTCTTTACCAACACCAGCAGATTTAATTACATTCTTAATAATTTTTGCAATACTCTTAATGTAATCTCTTTCAGTTGATTGCGGATCGGTTGGCTGCTTTGCTCTTGCTATTATTCCATCAGAAGAATTTATAACACAGGCTAGCTGCTTTGTTCCGCCAATATCTATGCTTACAATATAATCATTAGGCATTGTTATTTTCCTGCTAAGATTTATTTTTCAATTAATATAATTTGTATTATTAAACTATGAAGTTTTAATTATTAAATCAAAATAGTTGTAACTTAATTTTAATTACGGACAATTTAATCTTGCATATAATTATTTATAAAATTCATCCAAAATTATTTTAATGGATATAGTAAAGCCTTTAAAAAGATTCGGGCAAAATTATCTTAAGGATACAAACATCCTTAAAAAGATTGTTGATGAAGTAAATCCAAAGCGTGGTGATAATATACTGGAAATAGGACCGGGGCGGGGTGCTTTAACTAAGGAACTCTTAAAAAGGATTGATCAGATAACAGCTGTTGAAATAGATAAACGGGTAATTGAAGACTTAACAGAAAAATTTCCACAACTTAAAATTGTGGAGGGTGATTTTCTTTCGCTCGATTTAAATGAGTTTACAGATGAAAATAAAAAGAAACTAAGAATTGCAGGGAACATACCTTACAATCTTACTTCCCCTATCCTATTTAAATTAATTGAAAAGAATGAATTAGTTAACGATGCTATCCTGATGGTTCAATATGAAGTTGCCAAAAGAATGACTGCACAAAAAGGAACCAAGGATTATGGAATACTGGCAATGCTCATAAATTATTTTACCGAGACGAAAATCTGTTTTAAAGTTTCTCCAAATGTCTTTTACCCAAAACCAAAAGTGTTTTCTGCAGTTGTGCATATCATTTTTAAAAAACCAGATTTTACAAAAGAAGAACAGAAATTTTTCATTAAAATTGTTAAAGCTGCCTTTGGCAAAAGACGAAAAACTTTAAAAAACTCCTTAAGTAATAGTATATTTAAAGAATTCGATTTTTCAGATTCCGGCATTGACCTTTCGCTGAGAGCTGAGCAATTGGATGTGAAGGATTTTGTTACACTTACTAATTTTGTTGTAAACCAGTCTGGTTAAACTAGTTCAATAGCTTAAGTTTCGGGTTATTTCCTCTTTTAATGAATAAAGTGAAAAGCTACATAAAGCACCTTAAGGCATTCGATGTTGTAGTGGTGATATTTTATCTTATCCTCACCCTGTTACAAATCATATTCCATAAAAGGATCGAAACATGGGATATGTGGGTAGTTATTAATGTTGCTATTATTCTTCTTAGTTTTCTGGTGGCTTATATGGAATCAAAGCACAACAATGCTTTCTGGAATGGCTTACATTACTGGTATATTGTTCCTATCACACTGCTCACCTTCAAGCAGTTATACTTCATGGTAAATCCTATCAGGGTGATTGATTACGATTATATATTTATTGAAATAGACCGCTGGATATTTGGAACCGACCCGACCCACCTGCTGCACCAGGTATCGAACCCGGTTTTAACAGAACTGCTGCAAATAATTTATGGGATGTTTTACCTGCTTCCTATACTGTTGGGATTATTCCTTCTTAGAAAAAAGAGATTTGTGGCAATGGATTTTGCGGTCTTCTCAATTATTTACGGGTTCTTATTATCCTATCTCGGTTATTTTTCTTTGCCGGGTATAGGTCCAAGATTTACTCTGCATGATTTTAGCACAATAAATGAACAGTTACCGGGAATTTTCTTAACAAATTTTTTAAGGGAACTTGTTAATGTTGGCGAATCTATTCCCTCCGGAACCACGAACCCTGCTGAAGTGGTTCAGAGAGATATTTTTCCCAGCGGGCATACAATGATAACGCTTATTGTAATTTATCTTTCTGTAAGGTTAAAAAGCAGATCGCGCTATTTTTTTGTACCTGTAGGTTCACTTCTTATTTTCTCAACTGTTTACCTATGGTATCATTATGTTATAGACCTTGTAGGGGGCTTAGCTTTTATGATGTTTTCAGTCTGGTCGGGAAGATATATCTTCAACTGGTGGCGAAGAAAAATCGGTAAGCCTGAATTTGAATATGGAAAATATTAGCTAAACGATAAAGAAGTAATTGTTGGAATGGTTGAAAAGAAAAAGAAAGTAAGACGAATATTTGAAGGTATAGCCCACCGTTATGATTTTCTTAATCATCTTTTAAGCTTAGGGTTTGATTTTTATTGGAGGAAACAAGCCCTTGCACTTACAAAAATGAATGATGAGACCATCCTGCTGGATATTGCCTGCGGAACAGGTGATTTTGCAATTGCAGCAAAAAAAGTTGGTGTAAAAAAAATATTCGGTGCAGATCTTTCGATGAATATGCTTACACTTTTTAAGAAGAAAAGCAGCTGGATAGATGGCAAAATTGTACAGATGGTTGCAGAAAATATTCCGTTACAAGATGATTCTGTAACAAACATAACCGTGGCTTTTGGTGTAAGAAATTTCTATGATATACCGCGTAGTTTTAACTCCTTTTACAGGGTGCTTAAGCAAGGCGGCAAAGCAACAATACTTGAGTTTAGAATGCCTTCTAACAAAATATTTAAAGGATTATACAAATTTTATTTTAAAAAAATACTTCCCGTTGTTGGCGGTATTATATCAGGTGATAGAGAAGCTTATAGTTATTTACCAAATTCCGTAGAAGAGTTTGATGAAAAAATTGTTCTGCCTGAAGTATTGAAGAAAACCGGGTTTAAAGAAATAAAAGTGCATCCTTTAACATTGGGTATTGTGCAGGTAGTTATTGCACTTAAGTGATTAGGGAATGTTATAATCAATTAAATCCTGTGTAACAGTTTTTAAAGAGTCATCCAGGTTCACCTCACCGTTTAAAATAGTATTTACTACTATTGCATTTCCATCCAGCTTTATTATTCCAATTTTATCTGCTACCCAGCAAAAGGCATTAAATTTTTGCAAAGGGTCTTCAGGATCAAACCTGAATTCTAAATCATATTTAATTTTTTGTGCTGTAACATTTAAATCCCCGCTAACTAAATGCAGCAGAACATCTTCTTCTTTAACATAATTCGCCGTAATTCTGTAAGGTGCGTATGTAATTCCGGGTTGTAAAGTAATTGTAACTTTAAACACCTGCCAGAAACTTCCCTCTGCAAGCAGCAGCAGCAAAGTTTGCATCTCAGATGTTATTGTCATCCGGTTGCGCAGAGTATCAGGCAGTGCCGCTGCAAACCCGCTTGTATCAATAAAATAAAATACACCGATTTCGCTTTTCCTGAAGTTGGATATCCTCTCCTCTATTTCTGTTCCCATTTTAACAGAATCTTTTTGGAACTTGTAGGAGCTACCATTAATCAAAGTATCTCCACTATATAAAACGTAACGGGAACCGGTGCTTAAAATTCCAGTTGAATCAGATTTAGTAATTGTAAAAAGATAACTAGTACTATCGCTGTTTGGGAAGTAATCGAATACTAGCCCGGATGGTGGTGCAGTAGGTTCCTTACTTGTACAGGAAAAAAGAAAAACCAAAACTGTAACTGTAATAACTATTTGTTTTAAGATGCTTAACATAAATATTTAGATAGAGAACAAATGCTTTTTTATTTGATCGAAAGCTTTAAAGCGGTGACTGATACTGTTTTTAGTTCTGGAATCGAGTTCTGCCATGGTTTTGGAATAACCATCGGGAACAAACAATGGATCGTAGCCAAAACCGTTTGTACCGCGCGCTTCACTAATTAGTTTTCCATAAACTTCTCCAACAGTAACGTAAATTTCTTTTCCTGAATAATAAGCAGCGCTGCAAACAAATTTAGCCCTGTGAGGTTCGGGTTTACTACTAAGATTTTCTAACAGCTTAATGTTATTTGCCTCATCGTCAGAACCAATTCCTGCATACCGCGCAGAATAGATACCCGGTTCACCATTAAGTTGCTCAACAACTAATCCTGAATCATCTGCAATTGTTGGGAGTTTATAATTATTAAAAATTCCGATTGCTTTTATTTTTGCATTCTCCTCAAACGAATCTCCGTTCTCCTCTATTTCACCAATGAAGTCAACATCAAGTAAAGAAACTATTTGAATATTCAATTCACTTAAAATTTTTCTTACTTCGGCAACTTTACCTTCATTACCTGATGCAAAGATAATTTTTTTCATCATGCTCTCGAAAGCAATTTTTTAAGTTCTGTTTTTCCTTCAGCAATAATTTTTTCCTGGTCATAGAGCATCGATTCATTCTCTTTTATAAGCCATTTCCCGTCAACCATTACAAATTCTACATTATTTGAATTAGCTGAATAAACAATATCAGAATAAATACTTTGTTCATCTTCTGAAACTGAGTTGTTATATGAATCAAGATTTAAAAGAACTAAATCTGCTTTCTTTCCAACCTCGATGCTTCCAATCTCATCATTAAGATGAAGCGCTTTTGCACCTTCAATAGTAGCAAGACGAAAAACCGAAAGAGCATCCATAACCTCAGGTCCGTGAATAGGCTTTTGTATTAATGCTGCATGACGCATTTCAGTAAATATGCTCATGCTGTTATTGCATGGCGCTCCGTCTGCACCAAGAGAAACCGAGATTCCATCCTTTAAATAATCCGGGATGGGAGCTATGCCGGATCCTAGTTTTAGGTTAGCAGAAGGACAGTGCGCAACTCTTGTTTGTCTTTCTTTCAGTATTGTTTTTTCCTTATCATTCAGATGAACGCAGTGAGCAAGAACCGTATGATCATCAAGCACCCCAATCGAATCGAAGTATTCAACGTTTCCTTTGTTGAATCTTTTTCTTATTTCTTCAACTTCTGATTTATTTTCCGAAGCGTGTGTGTGATATAAGCTGCCGGGAAAATCTTTCATCATTTCCTTAGTTTCTTTCAGAAGTTTTTCGCTACAAGAAAGAACAAACCTTGGCGCAAAACTGTAAAATATTTTATTATCATTAATACGATGATAATTCTTTGCAAGTTCGTATGCTTCATTTATTTCTTCATCAGTCTCACCTTTAAAGCCCGGGGAGAGTTCGTTTTCATCTATCAAACATTTTCCGGAAAAAGCCCGCATGCTCGAATTTATCAGCTCCTTAAAAATAACTGCCTGGTAACGCAAAGTTCCCATATCCAGAATTGTTGTTGTTCCGCCAAATAATAGTTCATTAATACCGAGCTTTACTGAAGCACTTAGAGAATAATTATCATGAGCATTTTCAAAAGGGAATATTTTATCATTCAGCCAATCAAGTAAAATAAGGTCATCTGCTAAACCACGAAAAAGTGTTTGGCATAGATGAACGTGAGTCTGAACAAATCCGGGTATTAAGATAAGTTCCGGAAAGTTATACACTTCGCCCTCATAATCGTTCAGATTAATTTTTTCTGTTGAAATAATAGATGAAATTTTGTTTCCTTCAATTTCAACTGCGTGGTTGGTTAATATACTATTCCCATCATCAACAGTAACAATTTGCTTTGGGATGATTAGTTTTTTCTCAGCCATCTGTGCCATCCATTTCATCGTAAATTGAATCCATCACATCAAAAGCATAACGCAAGTGAGGAATTACAATCGATCCGCCAACGATCAGTGCAATGTTAAATGTTTCGTAAAGTTCTTCCCTTGTTGCACCTTCCTGGATTGACCTATCTATATGATAGAAAATACAATCGTTGCAACGCATAACCATTGAAGCTGTAAGTCCCATCAGTTCCTTTGTTTTTGCTGGTAGAGCACCGTTTATATATGCTTTGTTATCAAGAGCAAAAAATTTAGTAAAATCTCTGAATCCTGAATTAAGAATTTTATCATTCATATCCGTTCGGTATTTACGGGTTTCAGATGTTCTCCTTTTCATAACTCCTTCCTTAAGATTTATAAGTTAAATTTATTTTTCTCCGGATCGTAAGATACCTCCAATTCATTGACATCAAAATCATCTTCTTCATCTTCCCAATCATATTTTTTTGAGGGTGGATCAACCTTCCTGAAAACATACGCAGCAAACAATCCCACTATAGCTCCAAACAGATGTGATTCCCAGGAAATTCCTTTCATACCGGGAAGCACACCCCAAACCAATCCTCCGTATAAGAAGGTAATAATTAAAGCCAAAGCAACCGACTTATTATCTTTTCTAAATATACCACTAAAGAATAAAAAACTCACGAAACCGTAAACCAACCCGCTTGCACCTATGTGGTAAACCTGCCGTGCAAGTAACCATACTAATAATCCAGTTAGAATGTAAACGAATGTAAAAAGGAAAACAGATACTTTTGGATAAAAGAAAAAAATGATCCATCCTAATACAATAATTGGAAAAGTATTAGATATTAAATGTGAAAAATCGCCATGAATTAATGGAGCGGTGATAATTCCCAGTAATCCAAAACCATCTCTTGGCAAAATACCCATCCCGCTTAGTTTAAGATCGAATAAATATGTAGATAAATGAATAATCCAAAGTAGAGCAGGAAATATTAGTGGTATAGCTATACTTTTAAATATTTTTTTTCTCTGCAACTCTGTCATTCACCTAACTTTGCTATGTTTTTGTAATGATTTTCTCAGAATAGATTGATACTTTCCCATTAGAAATTCTATTTTATTTATTAATCAAATATAAATGATATGAACCTGAATAAATTAAATAAAACTAAGTTATTGATTTTTGCACTTATTATTTCTTTAGCAATACCGCTTTACCAGGCAGTGGGCGGTGCTTGGCCGCAGAAAAAAGGTACTGGCTACTACAAGCTAGATTTCAGATATATGAGCAGCAATAAAACATATAATTCTGATGGCGATAAAGTTTGGATACCAAAATTGCAGGATGTGACGATAGGACTGTTTGGCTCTTACGGTATAACGGATAAATTAACAGGATTTATAGGAGTAGCAGCGTTTAAATCTGTTAAACTCGATACAGTTTCTTCCGCAGTAAGTTTTGATACTGATGTTTCCGGTTTTGGAGATATAAATGTTGGATTGAAATTCGGACTTGGCAAAATTGGTAAAACCGTTTTCAGTACAAAGATTATTTTTGGTCTTCCAACCGGTAAGTCAGATCCAGATAGTAGTTTATGGCTTGGCAGCGGTGATTTTAACCAGGCAGTTGGAGTAGAAATAGGTCATTCATTTTACCCGGCTCCTTTTTACATAAATGGTGGAGTTACTTACAACAATCGTTCAAAAGGGTTTTCTGATGAATTTGGTTATGCGATTGAAGGGGGATATAAAATTATAAAAAACTTAACTTTAATTATGAGATTCCACGGACAAGTTTCTATGAATAATGGCAATCAGAATGTAATAGGTGGTTTGTATACATATGAAAACAATCAACAATTTTTAGCTTACAGTGCAGAACTGGTTTATAAAGTCACGAAAAACTTTGGAGTAAAAGGGTATTATGAAAGCGGGGGTAAAGGTAAGAATATAATCTCCACACCAGTTATAAGTGCAGGAATCTTTTTTACGCATTAAAGAAAGCCGGCTATATTTTCAAGCCGGCTAATTAAAACTTTTTGATCTGCTTATTTTGCCTTTAACTGAGTTAATGTTCCTTTAATTCTTTCCTGTTGGTTTTCCGGCGCTATTTCAAGAGCTTTTGAGTAATACTTGGATGCTAATTCATTTTCTCCTTTATTCATGTATCCCTCACCTAAGCTGTCATAAACATTCCAGGAACCAGGATTCATTTCAATATTCTTTTTAAAGATCTCAATTGCTTCATCAAATTTGCCGGCAAATAGAAATTGATAGCCGAGTGTATTTAAATCATTTTCATTAGCATCAGCAAATGCTTCTTCTTTTAA
>JAZGGS010000114.1:0-2573 GCA_036480595.1 Ignavibacteriaceae bacterium | reverse complement strand
TGGTTCGGTATATTTCTCAGTACAGGAAATAGTTATAAATGTGAATGTAATTATCAAAAATGTGGTTTGAAATCTGTTCATGTCTTTGTATTGTTTTAAAGATTGGATTAAAAAGTATAATTAAATTTAGGAAAGTGCAAACGAAAAATTATTGTTCGATTTTATTAATAGTACGCAGATTCTTATGATTGATCAAGGCTAGCACAGATTATAAATCATCATAACTGATCTTAATTAATCTGTGTACCATTTCTTTAGGAATAAGCACAATTGAAACAATATCTTTAACCGTATCTATCTACTGATATTCTCAAAACCCTCTCCTCATTCCTTTACTAAAGGCATAATCAACAACCTCTTTAAATTCTGATGGAGTTATTCTTCTGTTAAGTTTATCATATTTAAATGCATTGTAAGTTGGGCGGTACTGATCCATTATGTTCAGATAAGAATTGGTAGAAATTTCATCGGCGACAAAATCAATTACTTTTTTTGAACCTGCAATATTATTTGGAAGAACAAGATGCCTTATCAGCAAACCTCTTTGTGCAATTCCTCTTTTGCTAATTTTAAGATCACCAACCTGCCGGTGCATTTCTTTTAATGCTTTGGTTACAACATCCCAATAGTTTTTTATCCCGGAATATTTTAAAGCATTTTCATTAGCAGAGTATTTTATATCGGGCATGTAAATCTCAACTATATCTTCAAGCAGTTTCAGTGTTTCAACAGATTCATATCCCCCGCAGTTATAAACAATTGGAAGCCCCAATCCTTTTTCGACAGCTAGTATTAATGCATCAACAATCTGAAAGGTAAAATGAGTTGGTGTAACAAAGTTAATGTTATGGCAACCTCTCTGCTGAAGCTGCAGCATTGCTCTTGCCAGATCGGTTATGGTTACATTTTCTCCCCTTCCAAGATGACTTATATCATAGTTCTGGCAAAACTCGCAGGAGAGATTACAGTTTGTTAAAAAGATTGTTCCCGATCCATGCGTGCCAACCAACGGCGGCTCCTCACCGTAATGCGGACTGGCACTAGAAATTATTACTTCATCAGTTGAGTTACACTCGCCCGTTTCTCCCTCGCTTCTTTTAGCCATACATTCATTCGGGCAGATCTTGCATTCTTCAAACAATTGATGTAAAGCTTCTGATCTTTGTTTCAAATCAATGTGTGTTAGTTTTTCTAAATATAGGGGAAGCATTCTAATTATCTAATTGATTTCTTATTACTGATTCTGAATCAAAAATATTGAAGTACTAAAATCCAAAAACCAAATTATAAGTAATAAACAATTTTCAAATTCCAAATTTCAAAAAAGCTTAGAACAATTGGAATTTTGGTATAGGTATTTATTTGAGATTTGTGCTTTGTTATTTGATAATTTATAATCTAGATTCATCTTATGCGCGACGTAGGTTTACCAGTAAGGATAAACTATAAGCTCCTGCTGCAAAAATCATCACCCAAATAAATCCCAGCTCAATTGCTATTATAGTTGCAAGCACAACGCTAATAACAGAGAATAAGCCGTTAATACCCCATGCCCAGGGGACCTGGCCCTCATTACGTTCAGAAAGCAACCTTAACCCTAATGGGAAAGGCAAGCCCATAATAAATGCAGGTGGGGCAATAAGAAGGGTTGTAAAGATAATTTTTGTGGTAAGTGTAAAAGCAATAGTGGTTTTTAAAAGCGATGAAAGAAAAATTATATAGATTATCAATGATAGAATAATTAATGCGGTTACTCCAACTATCCGGGTTGGTTTTGCATATAAATTTTGAGAAAACCAGCTTCCAAAACCTGAAGATATAAGCATAAGAGAAACCACCGCTGCGGCAGAATAAATTACATTTCCAAAATAGAGAGTGAACTTTTGTATTAAAACGATTTCAATAAACATATATCCAATTCCGAGTCCGCAGAAATACAAAAATGTCCAGCTTCTATTTTCACCTTTCCAACCGAGTTTAAAAAGCGGGATGATAATTAAGATGAATGAGATAAGCAGGATTTGAAAAAAAGTTAAGTAAAGTAGTATATAACCCACTTCAAAGAAAGGAACTGCATTGCTGCCGAAAAGTTCTGCAAGAAGCGGAATACTTTTAAATTGCAAAAACTGTGAATAGTACGGCTGGTTATCAGTAGCAGGTTTTATATTAAATGAGTAATTAGAATAAACAGATTTTCTTTCATCTTCAGAAGAAAGAATTTTATCAATCATCCTGTAAAATGAATCATCCTGTAATTTATTAAAGCGTTCTCTTTCTTCCTGTTGTATTCCCGGAAGTAAAACCGGATCAAAATTCATTTCTTTACAAAACGTCCTGATCTTTTCAGATTCTTCAAAGGTGATTTGAGACCGCTTTACAATTATGCTTATTGTATTCCAGTTTTTAATTGCGGCAATATGTTTCGAAATATCTTTTATACCATGTTTATCAATAACTTCTGCAAGTGTGGAGATTATTTTGAGCGGATTCCTGTAAGGATAATCAATCCACGTGTTTATGCTTATCACCCCGTCATCTTTAAGACTTCTCCACATTTCCCCGAAAGATTCTTT
>JAZGGS010000113.1:0-3346 GCA_036480595.1 Ignavibacteriaceae bacterium | reverse complement strand
GGCTATTACCCCCGTTCCAATAATTATTTCTGGTTGGGACCAGCTATTGCCAGCATTATCAGAATATGATAGATTAATACCTTCGCCAATAACAGTCCAGGCGAGTATTAATCTTCCGGTTTTGGTTTTTAAGACAGCCGGGTATATCAATTCCTGTGTGTGTAGTAGAGAGTCAATCTTAAATTCAAACTTTTGCTCTTGCCAGGTTATTCCCCTATCATTACTTTTTGTAGAATAGATTGTATCAAGAGTTGGCGAGACATAAAATATCATTATCTCATTTTCTGAAATCCAGATCGGGGCGGATTCTTTTATAGACTGTTCCGGGTTTTGCACCGGCAGCCGGGTTATCTCGGCTATTTGAGGAAGGGCTGTTGATGTAAAGAACAGAGCAAAATACAGCAGAACTAAATAATAAAAACTTCTCATAATAAACCCCTATTTATGCTACCTAAAGACAACATAAACTACGAAAATTGATTTATTATAGCAATTAAAACGAATGGAGAAATGCGGTATTAATTTACCCCAATTAATTCAGGTGTTAATTTTAAGGGGACCATTCTGCAAGGCGGTTATCCATTTTAACTCTAACCAATCCTTCCCCGGTACCAATCCACATATACTTACCATCAAAATGAAATGACAGGATGGTTGAAGATACAATTTTTATCTGGTTAAGATCGACGGGAGAAACCCTACCGGTTAACCTGTTAATAACAAATAAACCTTTTCCATATTCCGCTTTTTCAATCTTATCAAATTCATAAACACCAACCCAGATGTGGTTACCGGTTTTACCAAGCGAATAAATTCCGTTGGCAGCAAGCCCGTCACCCCTTGAAATTCTATCCCAGTTTATTTTCCTATCGTAAATATAAATTCCACCTATGTTAAAGTTCGGCTGCTCTTTTGTAACAAACTCATCGGTTGCAAACCAAATTCTTTCACCTTCAAATAAAAAATTTGAAACCGATACTGCATAACCTTCTTCGTTAAATGCCTTTTTTTTATTTGTGATGTAACGCCAGGCAGACTTATCAGTATATTTTTTTCTCTTATTGTAAATGTGCACACCCGATTCTGTGCCAAACCATACAAGACTATCGCCGTCTAACTCTATCGATTTGATATTATTCGATTTTTGGTCTGTTCCCTGTACCCGGTTTATATCGTTATATCGTCTTCGTTTAACATCAAGGCGTGTAATATTCCTGAACCTGCCAATCCATAGCACATTTTGATCGGGATCATATTTTAATGATCTTATCCAGTTTCCAAACTGTCCGCCAAGTGCAAACTTTCTTTTGCTCCACCTGTCCCGTTTTTTTGTATAGATAAAAAGCCCTTCCGAAGCACCTGCCCAGACAAAGTTTTTACTAACAGCAATGGTATAGAAAAGATCGTTATCAAGGTTTCCGCTTTTTGTTGAAAAGTTAATCCACTTTTCATCCTCATAAGAATACCTGTAAATGCCCTGCCCGTATGTTGCAATCCAGAGGTAACTTTCTTCTTCAACTATGCCGGTAACAGTAGCGCCTTTTAAAAATATTTCTGATTCGATTTGAGCAAAAGATGAAAATGAGATAAGTATAAAAAGAATACTTAGTGGAAGAAGTTTATTGCAGCTAAGATTGTACATAGAAAATGTTTTGCAAATACTATTAATAACTTTCTTTTTTGGAAGGAAACTTGCCATTCTGTACATCATCAATATAAGATTTTACTGCTTTGTTTATCTGTTCAGCAAGGTTTGCATAATGCCGTACAAACCTTGGATGGAAATCAACATTTAATGCCAGCATATCCGGGGTAACAAGTATCTGTCCATCGCAGTTTATGCCTGCACCAATTCCAATTGTAGGGATGGAAATTGAGCGAGATATTTTTTTTGCGAGTAAAGCAGGGATTTTTTCCAGGACTAAAGAAAAAGCCCCGGCTTCTTCAAGAATTATTGCATCTTTAAGAATTTCGTCTGCCTCTTCTTTGTCTTTGCCCCTTTCATTATAACCGCCATACTTGTGAATGCTTTGCGGCAATAACCCGATATGCCCCATAACCGGTATACCATTATCGGTTATTTTTTTTATTGTTTCTGCAACTATTACGCCGCCTTCCATTTTAACTGCACCGGCGTGTGTTTCTTTCATTATCCTTCCGGCATTACGCAGCCCTTCATCTACACCCGGTTGGTAAGACATAAAGGGCATATCGACAACAACCATTGCGCGATTAACTCCTTTTGTAACAGCTTTTGTATGGTAGATCATTTCATCCATTGTTACCGGTAGCGTAGTTTCATTTCCAAGAAAAACGTTACTTAGCGAATCACCAACAAGAATAATATCTATCCCGGCTTCATCAATCAGTTTTGCTGTAATAAAATCGTAAGCAGTTAAGGCAGTAACTTTAATTCCTTTTCCCTTTAAGAGCCCTAATGTTTTTGTGGTTACTTTTTTAAATTCTTTTTCAGTACTCATATAAAAAAAGTTTAACCCGCTTTCCTTAATTAAATTTTAACTTGTGCAAAAGAATGTTCAAACTTGATTTTAAAATGCTCTTCAAAACCTGTTTTAATTGCTTCGCCAAGCAGATTATAGTTTATTTCATAATTTAGGATTGATCTGAGATCGGTTGTTGTATTTTTTATTTCTTCTCTCATCTGCACAGTTTCTTCATCATTTAAGAATAGAAAATCAACAATATTTTTATGAAAATCACCACACAAAATTGAACCATGCTGTAAAACTGAATTATTCATTTTACGCTGCGCACTTCCCACAAGTTTCTTACCTTCAAACTTCAATTCGTTTTTAGCTGAAACCGCAAAACATAAATTGCTTTTATTGTTCTTATAAAAACCAGGGAAGTGAGGTTGTTCTCCTTCAAGTTTAATTTTTTCAAGTTCGCTGTTAAAAAATATCATGCCTTTTTTTAGTGCAATATTTATTTCGCGGTACAAATCTTTTGGAGAGAAGCCGTTATCTAAAGGATAAACAACCGAGTAAGTTAGTTCCTCCGAATGAAGAATTGCCCTTCCCCCGGTAGGTCTTTCTACTAAATCAATATTATTATCGTAAGCTTTTTTTATGTTGATTGTGTTAAAATCCTGATTCGCCCCGAGTGAGATACAATATGGTTTCCATTTATAAAACCTTAACACTGCCGTACCGGGTTCGGTAGTTTCAGCAAGGTTCATATCATAACTCATATTATACTCGCCGGTATTAGATTTAGTATTTAAGAACTCCCACATCATTTACCGGAAATGCCTCTTTTACTTCTTTCTATAAAATCCAGAACATTTTTAACATGTTCATTATCGCCAAGTTCTGCATCAATTTTT
>JAZGGS010000112.1:0-2404 GCA_036480595.1 Ignavibacteriaceae bacterium | reverse complement strand
CAATTCAGGTGTAGAGACGGAATAATTGGAAGTACGGAATATTACATAGCCCATGGGAATAATTGCTGTTTTGATTGCGAATATTGTTTTCTTCAGGGTTATTTTGATAATGCGATACCTACCTTATTTGTAAATCATGAAGAAATGTTGAGTGAAATAAGAGAAGTCATTATTGCCGCAGGGGATGAAAGGATAGTATTCCATGCCGGTGAATTATGTGATGCTTTTATCTTCGATGACCTTACGGGTCTTTCACACAAACTCATTAGTCTGTTCTCAGAGTTCCCCAATGCAAGACTCGAACTCAGGACCAAAGCCGTAAAACTTGAGAGCCTTTTAAATATATCAGGAATAGACAATGTTGTAATATCATGGACGTTTAGCCCTCAAGTGATTACGGATGCTCATGAGCACAAGACCCCATCGTTGGAAGATCGAATAAGTGCGGCAGAGGAAGTACAAAAAGCCGGTTATAATGTTGGAATATGTCTGGATCCCATAATAAGATGTGAAGACTGGTTTAATCATTACAATGCAATGATCAACACACTTTTTGACAGACTGGATATCTCTAAGATTAAGTTTATAAGCCTTGGAGGTTTCAGGTTTCTTCCATCTTTGGCCAACGTAATCAGGGAGAGAAACCCACAAACCAATCTCCTGTTAGGTGAATTTGTGCCATGTATTGATGGTAAACACCGATATTTCAGACCAGTCAGAAGTGAAATGTATAGGGAGATAGGCAAGGCTATAAGAAGAAGAGGAAACGGGATCAAGCCGTTTCTATGTATGGAAACCCATGAGGTTTGGAGTGAAGTAGCAGATGCCTTGTAAACCCTTAAATAGGCAGTTATATCCGTAAATGTTTTTGACAATCACCTACAATCAGTAGTAGAATTATCCCTGTGGGCTTATTCACAGAGATGACAACCCCCGGAAACACAAAGAGAAACTAAGCATTGGCCAAACTGGATTCTTTTTTACATTTCAAAAGCCCTCTATATTTATAATGAGCAATATTGAACAGATAAGAAATCAATGCATAGAGAATATCTGTGAAATAATAAAAAATGGGAAATTAAAATCGCAGCAACAAGATTTTTTCAATAAAAGAATTATAAGCAAATGGACAAACTTTTACAATAATTTCAAAATAATAGGTACTTGTTTTTTTCGAGGATGCGATAAACCAACAATAAAAAACTCTCATACCATAACTAATAGTAATTGCCTAAAAACGATCTCCGAAAGTAACCATTTACTTCAACCTCAATATCATTATTTCAAGAAATCTATTGAATTGCAAAAAGTAGGTATAAATGAAGCTTCTACATTCCCAGGCTTTTGTGAAGATCATGAGAATACTTTTAAAGAATTCGAAACTCATGAAATTATTGATGAAAGTTCTTTAATGCTATACCAATCATATAGGGTGATTTGTAGGGAAATACATTTCTATGAAGTTTTATTAAAATGTTCAAATTCCATTAATCAATATTATCAAAAACTTCTAAATCAAGAAGCGAATGACTTGTATAAAAAAGAATTGCTTAAGAAAAACCTCAATTCTGAATGTCTACAATCCTTAGATTTTAATATAACAAATAGATTACTAGGGGAAATTAATTCCACCTCAAAGGAGCATATTAAATACATATCACGTTTAAAGAAGTTCAAGTGCGCATATGATTGTTTTATGAACACAGATAATAATAACCAAGGTCTTCAATATAAAGGCGTAAAATATAAATATAAACTACCAGTTGCGATGGGAGGGTGTGCTCAAGTACGATTTAATAAATCTAAGGTATTTGTATTTACCCTAAATGTTGTTCCAATAAATAATTATACATATGTATTTATTAAGTCTGATGATTTACATATAGATTTCTTTAATAAAATGGTAGAAATTTACTTTAATAATCCACTTAAAACGCTTTCGTTAATTGAAAGCTTTATGATTTACGGGACTGATAACTGGTTTATTTCACCCAAATATTGGGACTCAATTCCTGGAACAACCAGGAATAATATTTTAAAAAACTTGAACTTCTCTCCAGACTTTAATTTCAAAGAATTGCCATTTTCAATTTTTGAAGATGTAAAAAAAATAATGCAAGGGAGTCAATAAAGGATAATAAAAATTAAGGAGGCGTTACAATGGAAACAAGTATCATGGAAACCAATATTGAAAAATTACAAATATCACTTATGGACTGTTCTGTATGGATGCTATCTAATGCTGGCGATGTTTCTAAAATTTCCATTTGGTATCCCTCACAGCACATCAAGATTGAAGAAAAAGAAAACGGGCAACATACTTTAACTAACCTTGATACCTATGATTCCGAAACAATAAAAGTATCACGTGTTGTTTGATTTCTTCTTAATGTCGTCATCTTGC
>JAZGGS010000111.1:0-2683 GCA_036480595.1 Ignavibacteriaceae bacterium | reverse complement strand
TTGATAAATATTATTCTCCTGTGCATTTAAATTTATTGCAGCAAGCAGAAGAATTAATAAAAAAAAGGAAAATGTTTGTTTCATATTCTATCTCCGTATTTTAATGTAAGAATTAAATTTTTTGTTACTGATAAAAATTCATTTTCTTTTGTAATAGTTTAATTTATTAAAGAAATCAACAAAAAACTACCAAATATTGATAATTGCTAATTTACTATCCGATGAAAGCTTAACTTCTTTTTGTTTTTTAGATACCAATTCAATAAAAATATTATGAACAGCTTAATGCTCAGCAGAGAAGATGAACAACCAAAAATAAATAATTTATTCCTTTTTTAAGAATATTCTTGTAAAGATTATTTATTTTTGAAGTGTAAACTAAATTCTAAAATATTTAACAAGGATTAACGATGTTTAATAAGTTTTCAAGAAATGTATTTACAGTAATTTTATTTGCTATAATTTTGTCAACACTCTCTTCAGCCCAAATTACATTGCAGGTTGGCGGTGGAATGGGTATCGCTTCGCCCAGCGGTGATTACGGCGGAACAACAATCGATTTTTACGATGGTACAAAATACGGACTTGAAACAGGAACCAACTTTCATGCAAAAGCTCGTGTAGGTGTGCTAAGTTTCAATATCTTCGGTATGATTGATTATTCAACTTTTAGCGGCGAAGGTGAATCTGAACCGGACAAAGGTAAAGTTGAGGTTTCTCAATCTGTTTTTTCACTAAAAGTAGGACCTGAGTTTCACATCGGGATACCCGCTGCCCCGGTTGGCGTTTATATTGATGGGTCGATTGGCTTAAACACAATTAGCGGCGAAGTAATTTTTGAAGGTGTTTCCGAAGTTCCTTCCGGTACTCATAAGGTTGAATCTGAAAGCAGGGTTGGATTCGGGCTTGGCGGCGGAGTCCTGCTTGATATAATTCCTATGCTAACAATCGATTTGGGAATTCATTATAACTGGTTGAATCCTTTTGGGAAAATATATTCAAGCAAAGTGCCTCCATCATCTCACCCAAGATTGGATGCATATACATCTTTAAATGATGATAAAGATCCGTTGTTTGGAGTTACGGAGTATAACATTATAGAAAATTCCCGTTCGATGGAAAATTGGCAGTATACTCTTACACTCCTTTTTGGTTTATAAGATTTGAATGAATCAGATATGCCGGTTCATAATGAGCTGGCATATCTAATAATTCCCGAAATCCGGATTCTTTTATTCAGTATCAAGTAAACGCCTTTGATAATTTATCTGCCCAAGATGATAGCTAAGGTGAGTTGTTAAATGGGTGAGGAAAAATCCAGTTGTCATTTCATATCCAAAAACATTTATTGGGAATGTTTCATCAAGCTTTTCTTCTTTTAGTTCGCTTAATGTTTGTTTTACTACTTGCAGAGTTTTATCTATTTCCTTAACCATCTTTTCAACAGGAACATTCTTTTTACTAAACTCTAAATCTCGTTGTCTTATAAAACCGGAGTTGCCAAGCACTGCGCCAACAAAATGCTGCAAGTTGCCGCAAATGTGCAGGCATAAGTTTCCTGCAGAGTTTTTTATCTCTCCGGAAACTTCCCACATTTTATTTTCATCTTTGTAGGAAGTTATCTCGGTTTTTAGATTTTCGAGGTCTCGCTGAAAGAGTTCGAGTAAAATTTCTTTCATTTATTCCCCACTATTTTTATTGACCATTCTTTTGAGGATTCGTCAAAAATATTTTTTCTAATAAGAAACTTATAATAACCATTTTCTTCTGGTACAGTTTTCATACTAATAGAAAAACCGCTTACATAATTAGCAATCAGATTATTTGTTAAAAGATTATAAAGGGCAACTTCATTCTTCTCAACTCTAATTAAATATTTTTCTCCGTTATAGGTCATATAAGGATAAAGTTCTATAAACTTTTTACTTATGTAATCATCTTCTTTTTCCATAGTAGATATTAGTATGTCATCTTTAATTTCAAAAAGATAATCCGAATCATCTTCGCTAATCCTAAAGGAAGAATCTACAATTGAGTTTATATAATGATTTTCAGGAATGTCAATTTTAATATTCTTATCATTCCCAAAATCAAATAAGAATTCAATCCACTCTTCCTCTACCGGAAAATCTTCACTCTTAATTTTTATACTTTTCATTTCGCTAGCACTGTAACTTAAAGATAAATTAATATACTCATCTATCCCGATATCTTCGATAAGAAATAAATTATACAAACCACTTAGCGGGTAGCTCATCGAAACATCGAAATTCCTGAATTCATCTGAACTAAGTAATTTTTTATAGTCTAAAAATTTAGATTTTGCAATGAAGTAACCAAGATTCCGGATAACTTCCGGTTCCTTGCCACCTCGTCCACCAAAAGCCACTGCAAAACCTTCCTGTAAAAATGGGTGAGTGTATAACGGAAGATCTTTCAATTTGTAGTTCATTAAAAGATGAACCAGTTCATGGTAATGACAGTTGAAGGTTGAGATAATATAATCGTAAGCGAGGTTGAACATTCCCCTTGCTTTATAACCTGTTAGCTTTTCAATTTCGTCTTCATCTTTACAGAGAATGAAGATTATTTTTTCTTCCTTGAGCAGTTGAGTCTCATCTTCCATATAATTAAGAACAGAAAAAATACCTGAAATAAATTCCTCAAGCCTGTTAATTGAGTA
>JAZGGS010000110.1:0-4945 GCA_036480595.1 Ignavibacteriaceae bacterium | reverse complement strand
TGTCCGGCCGTCCTTCATAACAAGAAAAATCATCAGATTTATACATAAGTTATTTTAATAAACTCATGTTACGCAAAATCTGTTTATGACTTGCCACGCTCTTCAGGGCGTGGATTAAAAAGACCTCAGAGTTCTGGACATTAGTCCAAAAAACAAAATAATATTGGCTAAAGCCAGGTTTTCGTAATGTCTTTTTGCAACGACTTATCACGAAGTGATTCCTTCGGAAAAAGTCGTGGCAATTCACAAATAATATTTCGTAATGTGAGTTAATAAAGTTTAAAGAAAGAGTGTAGTATAATCAGGGAAGTAAAGTGCGGCTATTCTTTTTCATCTTTAAATAAATCATCAGAAAGACCCTGGTTGATTTTATAGTTTGAATAGTAAATATAAACTTTGCCCGTTTTGTCCTTATCTTCTTTCTCATTTTCATCATTGTTTTCTGAATCAGAATCACCTGTAATCCCGGTTGGAAAGTGCATCTCTTCAATAGCAAAAGTAAAAACCATTGAAGCCGGTAGAAGAAAATCAGGTTTATCTTCAGGGTATGTAAGATCGATGGAAAAAGTACCGCTTGGTTTCCTGGAAGATTCAACTTTCATAATCCGGTTTTTCGATTGATCTATCCAGAATGTACTTAAAATTATATCAGATTTCTCATCCAGGGGAATAATTTTAATAACTGAAACACCTGTTCCGTTAAGTTCAACTTCTTTATCGTAAAGGGCAGTATAATCTGTTTTTAAAAACCCGAGCGGCGAAAAATTCATTCCCTGTTTTGGCAGCAGTGCAAAGCCTTCTGATTCCATATGAACTTTATCCGGCTGTTTAAAATAGATTTTTGCATTTGATTCAGGAACTTTTAAGAAAGCAACATCTACTTTAATATTTACATCAACAACGTAATCTTCAATTTCTTCAAAAGCTATAATAACACTATCCAGAATTTCATCGGGATCTTTGCTTTGCGAAAATACCGGAACTGAATAGAGAAGTATTAAAAACAAAAATTTTCTAAACATAGTAATCGCCTTCAACTCAAAATATCTTTTTTTCTAAAGAAAAATGCTGTTAAACCAAAAAACAGGGTAATATGCCCAAGTAGGATAAGTGCTGACTTAATAATATTAAATGTATCAACCGGATCGTTAAAAAATTCTCTCCAGCGCAAAATATAACTTGTAAACAGGTACGGCTTAATTGCCTGGAACAAATCGATATTGATTGCTGAAACTATTATAAAAATTATAATAACTGCCATAGTTGAAATAATAGGACCAATTGCGTTTTCAACCAGGGAAGAAAACAATAATGCTAAACTGCAAACAACCGTCATCCCAAGAGAAGCATATCCGTATGCAAACAAAAACCGCCAGAGTACGTCGCTTTTTTCGAAGATGATTATTGTACCTGATTTTAACACAATAAGTTCACCTACACCAAATATTAAAACGCCCAAACCAAGACTGATAACCGCCAGCCATAGTATTAAAAAGTTAGTGTAAATTGCTCCGGCAAAAAACTTTGATGTCACAATCTTCATTCTTGAAACCGGGCGTGGAATCAGCAAACGGTAAGTTCCTGCAGAAGCTTCTCCCGCAAGCAGATCTGCTGCAACCAAAGTAATTAAAAAAGGGATATGTACTGCCAGTGCACTTAGAATAATATATGATATAAAATATGAGTTCAGCAAATTTCCAACAAATACGAATGATTCTCTTATGTTCCTGGTTATAAAATTTATTGAGTGCTCGCCTTCATAAAGCATTGCAACCTGGATAATAGGAACAAGAATTCCAATTGCAATAAAACCGATGTAGGTTCTCCATTTTTTAAAGATCTTATACAATTCTATTCTTATCAGCGTAATCATCAGCCGGTATCCCTGGTTATGCTTAAAAAATATTCTTCAAGCGACCTGGTTGGAACCACAGCACTTACAAGTAGATTATTTTCTACCAGGTATTTGTTCAGTTCAGCGATCTCATCAGGGTTGAGTAAAAAAACCAGCTTATTATTTGTTTGGGAAACAATTTTATTTAGCCAGGCAGTGGTGTTTAATACTTTTTTTGCTTTATCAACATCATCAATTTCAAATGTAACGTTAAAATTCTCTGAGTTAAGAAGCTCTTCAACCTTTCCTTCAACAACAGTTTTACCTTTATTGATAATAGTCATCCTGTTGGCAACCAATTCAACTTCAGAAAGGATGTGGGAAGAAAGAAAGATGGTTTTCTTTTCTTCTTTGCTTAAACGGATTATTAAATCTCTTATTTCCTTCATACCCTGCGGATCGAGTCCCAATGTAGGTTCATCCAGTATAATAAGATCAGGGTTATGCAAAAGGGCTTGCGCAATACCAAGCCGTTGTTTCATTCCGTGTGAAAACGTTTTTACTTTGCTCTTATATCTATCCTTCAGCCCAACCAAATCGAGCATTTCCATCACCCTTTTCCCGGTAACTTCTTTACCTGATATCCTGCCCAAAATTTCCAGGTTTTTATATGCTGGCAGATAATTGTAAAAATCAGGGCTTTCTATAATTGCACCAACATTACTTAAGATTGCATTTCTGTTTTCAGTTAATGATTTTCCAAATATCTTTATTGATCCCTCTCCTGGCGAGATCAAAGAAAGCAGCATCCTTATAGTTGTGCTTTTACCAGCGCCATTGGGGCCCAGGAACCCAAATACATCTCCTTTAAACACATTAATGTTAAGATTATCAACCGCACGTACCTCTTTAAAATCTTTTGTAAGATTACTTATCTCAATTATTTTATCGTTATCCGGGATCATTATGAATTTATTTGAAAATTGTTCATTAAAGTTAGATATATTTTTCAGACGGCACACAATAAATTGTGACAGAAGGTGTTCAGCTTGCTCAATATCCTGATCATAAATTAGATAAATAGCTGTGGCAATAAACTACAAAAAAAAATTCTTTACTAATATTCAAGATAAAATTTGGATATTTATAAAAATATTACCAAGTTAGCAATAGCCCGATCGGGGTGGGAAAATTTAATATTAAAAAGTTCTGATACCTGTTTCATCTTTAAATATTTTTCTTTAGTTTCTTCCAAAACCCCGAATCTTAATCGTTAACTTAAAAACAGAAGTTGGCAATTGATAATTTCAATAAATACTTCTTTAGACTTTTATTTAATTTTCAAACCAAACGCTACCCGCGTTAAAACTTTATTCAGGAGTCCTGCATGCAGATAAAACGAATGTTTACCAAGACCGGAAAAGACCCTCTTTCTTCATTAAAATTTGTTAAAAGAACCTCTGAAATTAAAAACCCCGACGGCTCAATTGTCTTCAGAATGGAAGATGTATTAGTGCCGGAACAATGGTCGCAGGTTGCTACCGATATAATTGCTCAGAAATACTTCAGGAAGGCAGGAGTTCCAAAATTATTAAAGAAGATAAGTGAAGAAGGAGTTCCCGGTTGGCTTCAGCCATCAACAGAAGATGATGTAAAAATAAAACAGCTGCCTGATGATGACAGGTACACTTCTGAGAAAGATACCAAACAGGTTTTTCACCGGCTTGCAGGATGCTGGACTTATTGGGGATGGAAGGGCGATTATTTTGATACTGAAGAGGATGCAAAAGCATTTTACGACGAACTAATTTACATGTTTGCAAACCAGATGGCTGCACCTAACAGCCCGCAATGGTTTAACACAGGGCTAAACTGGGCGTATGGTATTTCCGGTCCTTCCCAGGGACATTTTTATGTAGATTATAAAACCGGTAAGATGACTCAATCTACCGATGCATATACTCATCCGCAGCCGCATGCCTGTTTTATTCAATCTGTAAATGACGACCTTGTTAATGAAGGCGGCATAATGGATTTGTGGGTAAGGGAAGCAAGACTTTTTAAGTACGGCTCGGGAACAGGATCAAATTTTTCAGAATTAAGAGGTTCAAATGAACCGCTGAGCGGTGGCGGAATATCTTCCGGGTTAATGTCTTTTCTTAAAATTGGAGACCGGTCAGCGGGTGCAATCAAATCCGGCGGTACAACCAGGCGAGCTGCAAAAATGGTTACCCTGGATTTGGATCATCCGGATATTGAAGAATACATAAACTGGAAAGTAATTGAAGAGCAGAAAGTCGCATCTCTTGTTGCAGGTTCAAACTTAACCAACCGCCACTTGAATAAAATTATGAAAGCTTGTTACGAAGAGCATCCTGAAAACGAAAGGTTCAGCAAGACTGCTAATAAAAAATTAAAACAGGCAGTGCTGGATGCACGCCGGGCAATGATTCCCAACAATTACATCGAACGTGTAATTCAGCTTGCAAAGCAGGGTTTTAAATCAATTGAATTTCCTGTTTACGATACCGACTGGAATTCCGATTCATACGCTACAGTTTCAGGACAGAATTCGAATAACTCAATCAGGGTAACAAATGAATACATGAATGCTGTTCTCGATGACGAAGACTGGAATCTTTACTGGCGGATTGAAAAAAGAAATTCGAAAAAGGAGAACGGGAAACCGGAACCATGTAAAACTATAAGAGCAAGAAATCTCTGGAATGACATTGCATATTCTGCATGGTCTTGCGCCGATCCGGGAATACAATTCCATACAACCATTAATGAATGGCACACCTGCCCGGAGGATGGTGAGATAAAAGCTTCTAATCCTTGCAGTGAGTATATGTTCCTGGATGATACGGCGTGCAACCTTGCCTCTTTGAACCTGGTTAAATTTTACAATTCGAAGAAAAAACAGTTTGATATAAACAGTTATCGTCATGCTGTAAAGATATGGACAGTTGTTCTTGAAGTTAGTGTTTTGATGGCTCAATTCCCCAGCAAGCAAATAGCACAACTAAGTTATGATTTCAGAACTCTTGGGCTTGGTTATGCTAATCTTGGTTCACTGCTTATGCTGCAGGGAATTCCTTACGATAGTAA
>JAZGGS010000109.1:0-2239 GCA_036480595.1 Ignavibacteriaceae bacterium | reverse complement strand
GCAAGAATATCTTCTCTCTTCTCGCCAACATTCAGGAGTTCACGAATTTCCGCACCGGCAAACACTGTACAGGTAGAGCAAATATTAACTTCCTTATCTGCTTCGATTGCTAAGGGTCCTAATTCATTAAGTGAAATACTGAACTCATCAGCAATATATCCAAGGTAACGACCACAACCGGCAGCACAACGGTCATTCATATGAAAACTTGTTACTAAGCCATAGCTGTCTACCTGTATAGCTTTGGTATCCTGTCCACCAATATCCAGGACGGTTCTTGTATTCGGAAAAATTGCATGTGCACCAAAAGCGTGGCATAATATTTCTGATTTAATACAATCTTCCGGAAAAGGAAGTAAAGCTCTTCCATAACCTGTTCCCACCATGTTAGCAATATGAATCTCCATTTCAGCAATATGTTCAATGTGATCTTTTAATGATTCTGAAACAGATTTGTAATTGCCTCTAAGCAGGTTTAATTCAGCATCGAAGTGAACGCTTTTTTCCTTATCACCTGATTTTTCTTTGCTATTATACTTTTCATCAAGCATAATTATCGATTCATGAATCAGTTCAACAAAATCATATTCCACCATTTCGTTTTCAACGGGAGTTATACTTTTATCAAATGCAAGCATCAGCGGTTCGAAAAAATCTTTATCAAGTTTTTCTACCTCTTCGTGATATTTTTCTCCAATCACATCACGAAAGAACTGGCTCTTGGCTCCAAGATGTCCGTGCAGATATTCATACCTGATCATAGGCTCAATACTAGAAATTATTTCATCAACATAAGTTGAAAGTTTTTCCTTAAGATCATCAGCGAATGAAGTAATAACAGTTTTTTTGAGTTCTGTGTGAAGAATATCGAGCCGTTCTTTAAATTGGAGATACTGAAATACTGCTTTCATATCTTCTATGTATAGAAGATTTTCAGGTTGAGCTTTTATCTCATTATCAAGTTTTCTTTTCAACAAATTAAATCTTGCATCAAAAGTTGCCTCGAGGCGGGCAATATCTGCAGCTACTCTGTAGTTAGCCCTTGTGTTTGTAATTCCTCTTCCGATGATTTCATCATTTTCGTTGATGATTATAGCTTTGGATGTTGTTGATCCGAGATCTACTCCTAAATAATATTTATGCATACTTAATAATTTTATTGTTCAATAATTAATTTGCGTTGTTCCAGCATCTGGAAGAATGATTCCAACCGGTTTTTGATATTTGCGTAAGAAAAATACCTGGGATCCACCAGGTCGGATTCAATAAATCCAACAGGTATTTCAAGCTTTTCTTCCAAACTCCTCATCATCAACAGCTGGCCGGCGGAGAATGAGTTACAACTTTTTATAGAATTAACAAGGAAGCCGTCTGCGTGGTAATCAGTTATACATTTTTCAAGCAGATCAACCCGCTGTGGAAGATTTAAGTTTGTGTAACAGTTCATACAATATTCAGCCAGGCTTTCAAGTGGTCTATTCGGATCGTGGCGGAAACCCATATCGTAAACTCCGCCAACCTTTGTATAAGATGAAGCAACGATAACAGCTCCAAGATCATAAAAAAGTTTCCAGAACTCGCGGAAGCTTGTCCAGTTTGGAGGTCCTTCAACAACAAGCCGGAACTGTTCTTCTTCAATTTCACCTTCCGGGGTAACTGGCCCCAATCCTTTTTCAACTCTTTCCAGGATTTCTTTGTAAAGTTCCTGGTAATAATCAACAGCTTCAGGCGTTCCCCTGAATCCGATATTAATTGGACCTATGTAATAAACGCCTGCAAAGTATGCATCGATCGGCGATGGGACATTTTTAGGTGTATCAAAAATATCAACTATAAGGTTTTCAACTTTAACAGAGTTTTTAAGTATCCCTTTTAATTTATCTTCATCGTATTTAATTCCGGAAACCTTTTCCATCTTAGGAATAACTTCTTCTCTTAACTGCTTAACCATGTATTGCGTCATCTCTTCAGTAATAACACCATCCTTCTGGTAAGGAGTATGGAGCATTGCAATTTCTGCATTGGGATATAAATCTTCAAGCGATTCGAACCATTTCAGAAATGTAAAGCAGCCGGTATAACTTAATAACAGCAAATCGGGATCAGGAATCTTCTCCCCGGTGGGTCCAACATTCCCATTCAGCATCATCCCGATATCGCACTTAACATAAGTACAAACATCTTCAGAATGCCCATACTTTTCAGCTTCGCGAATGTAATCACCCGATTTTTTTCTCAT
>JAZGGS010000108.1:0-5947 GCA_036480595.1 Ignavibacteriaceae bacterium | reverse complement strand
GAATTTAGATGGTCATAAAGTTTGCGATCAATAGTCTGTCCGGTTAAAACAAATGGGAACACAAGTGATTTATTAATTGTTGGATTTATTTTATTAGTAATCCATCGTTTGTTTAACTTCCAAGATTCAGGGCTCCCTAATTCTAGCCAGTCGAGTACGCCCTGTCCAGGTTCAACACCCTGGAACCAAGTTTTAATACGACTCAGGC
This sequence comes from Ignavibacteriaceae bacterium, assembly GCA_036480595.1. Taxonomy (GTDB): domain Bacteria; phylum Bacteroidota; class Ignavibacteria; order Ignavibacteriales; family Ignavibacteriaceae; genus JAZGGS01. The sequence goes on along the minus strand of JAZGGS010000108.1, from coordinate 5,739 downwards.
GTCCTTTTCCCAATTGGGCTAATGCTGAACCAAAATTAGCCGGGGCTAACATTATTAGATGGCTCATTGGGCAGGATTTTTCTGATTCCAGGTAGAATCGGTCCCACCAATCTCTCACAACCGGGCCACCAGTTGAATGAGTAATGCAAGCAAATCGTCGCCCCGCCTTTAGTTCGTTTTTTAATTCACGATGGAGTGCTGCCTCAAAAGCTCTAGATAAATCTTCCAAGCGAACTTCGTCCTTAAAACTTATGTACTTGGATAACCAGATGTTTCGGACGTCAACTGGAATACCATTGGATTTTTTAGCTTCAGATTTGAGGCGATTGGCCAGTTCACCATAGGTGTTAGTGTTTCGTACACTCCAACCGTGAACGAGTACTACTATCAAAGGATTTTTCATTTGTCTTTACCCCTAAATTGTTTGTAATGTAAGTACCAATTTAGTTTAAAATTCTTGGTTGATATTATTATATAGAATCTTTCAGACACTCATTGAATGATTAAACATAAGAAATTTTAGAATAAAAATCATAAGGTTTATGGAGAATCGGAAACTTACAGTATACGATTGGCTAAAGTTGGATTAGGAGGGTTGCTTACTCAACAAATCGGAGTATAACTCCGGTCTTCTATCTTTTAGAAAAAGTCTTTTAGCGTGAGAGTACTTAATCCCTCTTATCCCCCCATTAATAAAGGGGAGAGAAAACATTTTTCCCCCTTCTCTGAAGGGGGAATACAAGGGGGTTCTGTTAAATGACTATTCTCGTTTTAAATTAATGAGTTCCTCAACTTTTTCTTCAATCTTCTCAAACACTTTATCCAGGTTCTGATATATTTCTAAATTTCTAAACCTAAGAAAAACTATCCCGAATTGTTCAATATACTTTTCTCTTTTCTTATCATAATCAATTACTTTCTTATCTACAAAATGTGAATCGCCATCTATTTCAATTGCTAGTTTTATTTTGGGGGAGTAAAAATCAATCACATATTGATCGACACTGTATTGCCTTAAAAATCTCAATCTCTTAACCAGTCTTTTCCGCAAATAGATCCAAACTAGCTTTTCTGCAGGTGTTGCCTTATTACGAAGGTAACGGCGCTTTAGTTTTTCAGAATTTTTGTTAAAGTGTTTGGTCATTTTATCTTTTTTGAACCCCTCTGTGTCTCCCCTTTATAAAAGGGGAGAAAAAATTCATTCTCCCTTCGTTGAAGAATGAATAGAAAGAGATTATTTTAAAGTTAGAGACAATTTTACATTCCTAATAAATATCAGTTTTTATAATATCAATTAAGCTGCTTACAAGTTCATTAAAACTTTTATTTGCAGGGTTATAAATACCGGGATTGCTAAGTACTATTAAAAATATTCGATTTTCCAGGTCTATCATAATTGCAGATCCATGCGGATCAACAAACATAAATCCCTTTTCGGGAACATAATTATGCTTGCCATTCATTGTAGAGTATTGCTTGATGCGAACTTTTTTTTGTATTTTGTTTTCCTCTAGAGCTAACCAGTCTATAACAGTTTTTGCCTTTAAATATTGAGTATCATTATAATAACCCTTCTGTAAAAGCATTTGGGCAAAGATCGCGAGGTCGAATGCTGTTGAAAACAAACCATCAAAACCGGAAACACCATCCATTATTTCCAGCATAACATCGCTGCTGGTTTTTACGGAAGTATAAGGTGATTTTTTTTCACCTGATGAATAAAGCAGGAAATTAAGAGAATCAGATAATGGATGAAACATCGTATTTTTCATTCCAATAGATGAGTAGAAATTTGCAGTGATGAATTCATCTATTTTTTTACCTGTAACAGTTTCAATTATTTTTTGAAGAGCTACCAGGTTAAGTATGCTGTAATTCTGTTGTACACCTGGCGGATGAATGAGATCTTCCCTCAAAATATTATTAGCAAGCTCTTCTTTTTTCCAGGCAGGATTTAATTGATTTATGCTGCCGGCAAAACCCGAGCTATGCGATACAAGGTGTTCAATAGTAATATTCCTTTTATCTTCATCATTAAATTGAGGCAGGTAATAATAAGCCGGCTCATCAAGTTTTATTTTTCCGCTATTGACCAGCATCATAATGGCTTGTGTAGTTGCTGCAAAACCTGTTAACGACCCGATGTTAAAAATATCATCCTTCTTCAGCTTGTAAGAATAATCGCCAAAACCGGAATTACCTGCTGCATTGTGATATATTATTTTATCTTTACTTCCAACACACACAACCACTCCCGGAAAAAGATTCTCTTTCAACGCAGTATTTATTTTCTCATCGACTTTATTTAAATTAACTTTGCTTTCGGTTACAACTTCAATTGTAGTGTTAAGAGATTTTTGCAACTCTATCCCGTTTCTAAATGCAATCTCAGTTTGCGGGATTGTAATCGGAAGCGTACCTTTAATATCAACCTCGCCAAGAATTGCTCTAAGCATTGCGCTTTGAGATACACGGGAATAACTGAATGCATTAAGATAAGTTTTTGATTCGGGGAAGAGGTAGAGTAGGTAAGGATTCCTGAAACTTATAAGAACAGTCGGTTTACGTAAGCGTAAAACACCGGCAATAAAATCTGTTTGTTCGGCTGCTAAATTTATAGGACCCTGGTAAGTTTTAACATCTAGAAAGGTAGAAATAATTATTAGATCAGAATCCTTAACCTTTTGGAGAAGGTTATTATATTCTTTCCTCCTACTATTTTTAGTTAGGTATGCTGAATTTATTTCACCCAAACGGTCTTCAACTATACGTCCAAAATATTGTGCTTTTTCCGAATCCTTACTATCGGTAAGAGTAACACAAAAAACATTTTCGTACTTGTTCAAATCTATTGGAAGTATATCGTCATCATTTTTTAACAGGGTGATTGAGTTTTCAGCAATCTCCTTTGCCAGGTTAATATGACTTTTTATTGTAACCGATTGCTTAATCTTTTCAATATCGGAATACCTGTTCTGCTCTATTCTCAGCCATCTTTTTGCAGCAAGAATTTTTCTAACACTTTCATCAATCCTGTTAATGCTTATCTCGCCGGAATAAACCGCGAGGTTAAGTGCTGTAATTGCTGTTTCTGCATCAGGCGGTATAAGAATAACATCATTACCGGCTTTTACCGCAAGCACAACAGCTTCTTTTGTTGAATAATACTTTGTAATAGCTTCCATTATCATAGCATCGGTAACAATTAAACCATCAAATCCAAGTTCTTTTTTAAGAAGATGAGTAACAATCGATTCTGATAAAGTTGCCGGCACTCCCTTTATAGGATTAAGGGAAGGAACATCAAGATGACCAATCATAATTGAATGAACTTTGGATTTAATAGCTTTAATAAAAGGATACAATTCGTTGCTTAATAAAAAATCTTTACTACCGTTTATTTGTGGAAGATCGAGATGAGAATCAGTTGTAGTGTTTCCGTGACCCGGGAAATGTTTAACACTGGTTAATGTTCTCTCTTCTTTGGCACCTTTAATAAATGCTTTAACAAAGTTTGCAACTTCGTCCCTGTTTTCTGAAAAAGCCCTGATACTTATAATCGGATTTAAAGGATTGTTATTTATATCTGCGACAGGAGCAAAATTCCAATGAACACCAAGCAGCCTGCATTCGATAGAAATAGCTTTTCCCATTTCATAAGCATAAGAAACATTGTTGGCGGAACCAAGCGCCATTGCATGCGGAAACTCAGTAGCATTATCAATCCTTGTACCCAAACCTCTTTCAAAATCGGATGCAATCAGCAATGGAATCTCAGCTATTCTTTGCATATCATTTATAAACTTTGCCTGCTCAACCAATTCGCCCTGGTAAAAAATTAACCCGCCAACCTTTTGTTCTTTTACAAGCGAAGCTATTTTTTTATAATAACTCGAATCAGAATGCAGAAAGTTTCTGTAAACTGCAGGCATAATCATCTGCGCGCATTTTTCATACAAAGTCATCTCGCTTAGTTTTGTCTCGATCCATTCTTTATCCTTTTCAGTAAGTTTGAAAACTGATGGATACTTTGCATCGGAGATAAATAATTTTTCCAAAGATGTTATCTGCGTGGGGGATAATATTATTGCAAGGAATATAATAATTCCAATAAGAATTTTACTTGTTATCCTTTTGTTTCTCATTCAATTTATGGTTGCTTAATTCCAGGAATCTTTAGTAGAAATTTACCCTCAGTCTATTACATTAATAACAGCATTATGCAATTTAGGTCTAACATTAATAATTTTTTTATTCTCTCTTGAAGGATAAACCCTGTTGGTTAAAAATACAACAAATAATTTTCTTACGGGATCAATCCAGATAGAAGTTCCGGTAAACCCGGTATGCCCGAAAGATGTTTTACTAAACTTACTACCAGCCGATGACCTTGTGGCAGATTTGGTATCCCAACCGAGCGCCCGCGTACTTTTGGGAGAATATTTTGTAGTAAAGAGTTTTATAGTTTCCGGTTTAATAAATAGTTTGCCGTTGAATGTTCCTCCATCCAGCAGTAACCGGCACAACTTGCTTAAATCTTCTGCTGTTGAAAATAATCCTGCATGACCTGCAACTCCTCCCAACAGCGAGGAAGTTTCATCATGGACTTCTCCCTGAACTAATTTTTTGCGCCAATAATCATCAATTTCTGTTGGGGGAATTTTGTATTTAACAGAATCAGGCGGATTGAAGTAAGTGTTATTCATTGTTAAAGGAATGAATATTTCATCTTTACAAAACCGATTTAACTTTTTCTCCGTAACTGTTTCAATTAATTTTCCAAGAACGATAATTCCCAAATCAGAATAAACTGATTTTGTTCCTGCAGGATATTCAGGCTTAGTTTCGTAAATATTTTTTATAATTGATTCCGCTTCAAAATTTTTATTATAATACTTTTTCCACGCCGGTAAACCGCTGTTATGCAAAAACAAGTTCTTGATTGTAATTGCCTCTTTGCCGTTTTCAGAAAATTCAGGAATGTGCTTGTAAACAGGATCATCAAGTTTAAATAAATTCCTGTCTATGCAAATCATCGCAGCAGTTGTAGTTGCAATAACCTTTGTTAAAGAAGCAAGATCGTAAATTGTAGTGGTGCCAACTTTGGAAGAGGATTCATCATAGGTAAAATGTCCGAATCCTTTTTCATAAATCACTTCACCATCATTTGAAACCAAAACAACCGCCCCTGGAAATGTACTATCTTTAATTGCGCGCACAATTACAGAATCAATATTAGCAAACTTATCACCAGGTTTTTCCCGGTAAGAATTATTGCAAACTGCAAATATCGTTACCAAGGAAAGAAGTATTAAAATTAAAAATATCTTTTTCATTTAGGTTTTATCCGTAGAAGTTTTTTACCAAATTCCGGATCGATAGAAACAAACTTAGTAATTATGAAAGCGGGTATTGTTGATATGCACACCCAGATAAAAAATTGCTGGTAACCAATTTGCTCCTGTATCCAACCGCTTATCATTCCGGGCAGCATCATTCCTAACGCCATAAAACCTGTTGCTATGGCATAATGTGCGGTTTTATACTCGCCTTCGGCAATGTAAATAAGATAGAGCATAAAAGCCGTAAACCCAAATCCATATCCAAACTGTTCTACTGCAACAGCAGCGTTTATTAATAAAAAGTTTGTTGTTTGTGTGATGGCAAGATAAACATAAACAAGATTAGGAATATTTATTGCAATTAGCATCCACCATATCCAGAATTTCAATCCTTTCT
>JAZGGS010000107.1:0-6500 GCA_036480595.1 Ignavibacteriaceae bacterium | reverse complement strand
GCCGAAACGGCTTTGTGCAGGCAGATTTAATTTTATTGTGCTTAGTTTTGTTTAAATAAAAATTTTAATAGATTTGTGAATGAAATTAACTTATTGATAAGTTTTTCTTCCTGAAAATAATATAGTTGCAATAATTAAGTTATGGGTATGCAATTTTCATCTATAATTATTCCTGGTTTTCAATATTCAATTTTTAGCAAATTTTTATTCATTGCAATTATATTTAATTGTTATGTTCTTTAGATTTATTGATGATTGAATTAGAAATTAAAAGACTGATTGGTTGTACTAGATAAAGAAACCGGCTTAAGTGATTTTTTTTTCGTTCAATAAAAAAGATAAATTGTTGTAAGAACTTTCTTAACCAACCGGCAGCAGAGGAGAACAAGTTATATGCTTGTTACGCTAATGTACTAGATAAATGTGAATAGTTTTGAAAAGGGATACTGTTAATTTAAGTAACTCTTATTTCGTATATCTAGCGCAGGTAAGATTGGATAGAGAACAATATTATAGCTTCATTTTAGTCACATTTTACTGTGAGTGACGCGGCGAAGCTGTAATCGGATTTAAACAGAAGTATATTAATGCCCGCCAGCCTGGCCTTTGACGAAATTAATCTAAGATTGAACTATTAGTCTATTAAATTCTATAAAAAAATATGTAATTTGAGAATTACTTATGGAAAGGATTTTTAACAAAGCTAAAAACAACAAAAAAGCTGCACAATGGGATGTTCTGCAGCAGATAAGTATGAGTCCGGAAGAAAGAATGAAAGTTGCTAAAGAGTTGAAAAATAGATATTACGGTAATAACCCACCCGATGTTCGGAGTAGAAAAAAATGAGAACAATATATTTCTCACATGATATTTCAGAATTTCTCTTTCTTCTGTTTAATAATAAAGTGAGATATCTGATAGTTGGTGGCGAAGCCGTAATTTATTATGGGCACGCCAGATTAACTGGTAATATAGGTCTTTTTATGAGAGAGAAAATAAGAATATACAAAAGCTATACTCCACACTTACGGAATTTTGGAATAGTAATATTCCCGGAATTAGCAGCAAAGATGAGTTAATGAAGGAAGGAATGGTATTTCAATTCGGTTTTCCTCCAAACAGAATTGATTTAATCAACAAAATTGAAAAGGTCAACTTTGATGCTGCCTGGAAAAACAGAAAGAATGTATCACTGGTACACAAAAAGAAAAAATTTAAACTACATTACATCGGGCTTAACGAACTTATAGAAAACAAAAAAGCAGTGAACGGGTTCAGAGATAAAGATGACCTGGAATTCTTAGAATCTGTTATATCCAAGGCTAAGTAATCTTACATTATATTTCTTCTTTTCTCGATCATTCGACAGGCTTAAGATAGGCCACAGAAAAGTTAGCCCGATTAATATCGGGACTCACAAAACATTTATTTTTTTAGCTACCGGCAGGCAGGAGTAGGAATCCATTTCATTTTAGATGTATGGATTCCCGTTTACACGGGAATGACAGAAAAATCAAAGCTTATGGAACCACCCCGTGACAACCTATAAATACCGGGCGGAGCCCGTGCTGATGATTGACGAAAGAGGATATTAGCTATGAGATTTTTTGGTTGGCCATAGTAATTAAAATAATTAAAAATATAATTATCACTAATTATTCACTTCATTAATCAATATTGTACACTGAAAAAAAATCACGTTCAATCCTAAAGACTGTTAGCTGGAGGTTCTGGGCTACTTTAACTACCGTAGCTCTTGTTTTTCTATTTGTTGGTGAACCAGAAATAGCTATCTCCATTGGTGTTATTGAAGTTTTCCTGAAAATGTTGTTTTACTTTTTACACGAAAGAGCCTGGGATAAAATAAAATTTGGTAAATCCGAAATTGAACCATTTGTTGTTTGGCTAACAGGACTTTCCCGCTCAGGTAAAACTGAAATTGCAGAAATCCTTTTCCTAAAATTGAAACAAAAAGGATTAAAAGTTCAGCACCTGGATGGGCATAATGTAAGAGCAATCTTTAAAGAAACCGGGTTTACCAGGGATGAAGTTAATGAACATATTAAAAGAGCAGGTTATCTTTCCAGTATCCTTGAAAATCAGGGCATATTTGTTATCGCTTCTTTCTTGTCTCCATACGAAGAATCGCGGAATTTTGTTCGTGATTTATCAAAAAACTTCGTGGAAGTATTTGTATCTACTCCTTTAGAAGTATGTAAAGAGAGAGATAATAGAAGTTTATATGAAAAGGCAGTTAAAGGTGAAATTAAAAATCTACCCGGTGTAAATGCACCATACGAGAAACCAAAGAATCCCGAATTAACTGTTGATACAAGTGATAATAATTTTGAAAAAGCAGCCGGGGAAATTTTTAGTTATTTATCCAGATTTATTAAATAAAAAACTATAGTATAAAAAAACTTAAACAAAACGGAGCACCAAGTTGAAAGAAACAAAAAGTAAAAATATTTACTGGCACTCAGGCGAAATATCTAAAGAAGACAGGGAACGGCAAAATGGACATAAAAGTGTCTGTATCTGGTTCACCGGTTTATCAGGCAGCGGTAAATCTTCAATCGCAAGAAAGCTTGAAGAGAAGCTTTTTGAAAGAGGAATTAAAACTTACGTGTTGGATGGTGATAACATAAGACACGGGTTGAACAATAATTTAGGATTCTCTCCTGAAGACCGGACTGAAAATATCAGGAGAATTGGCGAAGTATCAAAATTATTTGTTGATACCGGTTTGGTTGTTATGACTGCATTTATATCACCTTACATAGAAGATAGAAATAATGTTCGAAAGTTATTAGCATACGGAGAGTTCGTGGAAGTTTTTGTGGAAGCATCAATTGAAACCTGCGAAGAAAGAGATGTTAAAGGATTATATAAAAAAGCCAAAGCAGGAGAGATAAAAGAATTTACAGGTATTTCTGCCCCGTATGAAAATCCTGAAAATCCTGAATTAATTTTAAATACTACGGAGGAGACTGACGTAAATATTAACGCAGAAAAAGTGCTTAATTTCCTGGAAGGAAAAAAATACGTCACTAATTAAAATCATTATCACTTTATTCAATATTCAAAATTAATCAAGGAAAATAAAATGATAAAACCACATGGATCCGATACCATAAATCCTCTCTTTGTCATAGATGATGATAAACGAGCTAGTCTGATCAAAGAAGCTGAAAGCTTTCCCTCAGTAGTAGTTAGCTCAGCCGCTGCAGCAAATGCAGTAATGTTGGGCGGAGGCTACTTTAATCCACTTACCGGTTATATGAACGCAGCCGATGCAATGAATGTTGCTGAAAACATGAAAACGACAAGTGGATTATTCTTCCCGGTACCGATTCTAAATATGTTAAAAGACGCATCAGCCATTCAGGGTGCAAAACGCATTGCACTCCGGGATCCTAATGTTGACGGTAATCCAATTATTGCTATTCAGGATGTTGAAGCTGTTGAAGAGTTTACGGATGATCAGATGAAAGTGATGACAGAAAAAATGTTCCGCACTAATGATAGTGAACATCCTGGTGTGGCCGCTTTTAATTCAGTTGGAAATATAGCTGTTTCCGGACCGATACAGGTTCTTAATTTTTCATATTTTGAAACTGATTTTGGGGAAACATTCAGAACCGCATATCAAATTCGTGAAGAAATGGAAAAACTCGGCTGGGAAAAGGTTGTTGCTTTTCAAACACGCAATCCGATGCACCGTGCGCATGAAGAACTCTGCCGCATGGCTTATGAAAGATTGGACGCAGATGGAATTTTAATTCATATGCTTTTGGGAAAATTGAAAAAAGGCGATATCCCGGCAAACGTTCGAGATGCAAGCATACGTAAAATGGTTGAAGTATATTTCCACCCGAACTCGGTATTGATAACCGGTTATGGATTCGACATGCTCTATGCCGGACCGCGTGAAGCAGTTCTTCATGCAGTTTTTAGACAAAACGCTGGTTGTACACATTTAATCGTTGGCCGTGATCATGCCGGTGTTGGTTCATATTATGGTGGTTTCGATGCTCAGACCATATTTCATGAAGAAGTACCGGAAGGAGCATTGGAAATTGAGATATTTGAGGCAGACCATACTGCATATTCAAAGAAACTTAATAAAGTAGTTATGATGCGCGATTATCCAGACCATACAAAAGAAGACTATGTGCTTTTATCCGGTACCAAAGTACGTGAAATGTTATCCAACGGGGAAGATCTGCCGGTAGAATTTTCACGCCCTGAAGTAGCCAACATACTAAAAGAATATTATATGTCATTGAAGGATTTGGAGATTGGATAATTGAATGATTTGCTTTTTGCACAGTGCCAATTAATCATTCACAAACAAAACTCTTACAAATGTTTATCTTTCGAACGATAAAACCATTTAGCAATAAAACAACTTACACCAATATGAAATTCCTAGTTACCAAATGGAATAATTGAGAATAATGTTAACCACTATTAATTGAAGGAAGAATAATCTAAATTACATTATGGCAGCCATAGAAAATATTAAGATTGATAAAATAATTGATGTTGCCCTATCTGCCGGGAAAGCAATTTTAGAGATCTATAATTCAAATGATTTCGAAGTTGAAATAAAATCGGATAATTCACCTCTAACAAAAGCTGATAAACGAGCTCATCAAATAATTAAGGAGGAATTATTATCACTTCATCCAGCTATTCCAATATTTTCGGAAGAAGGAAAAGAAATACCTTACAAAGAAAGAAAAAGCTGGGAAGGATTCTGGTTAGTCGATCCACTTGATGGGACAAAAGAATTCATTAAAAAAAATGGTGAGTTTACCGTCAACATTGCACTGATAGAAAACAACAAACCAACACTTGGAATTATTTATGCACCGGCATTCGAAAATGAAAATGATGAGATTACTTCCGAACTCTCAGTTAGCGATGGGAATTACACTAATTCACAAATCAAGAATCCGAAACAATTCCCCGGAACGTTGTACTATGCCCAAAACGAGTTAGGAACGTACAAGCAAACTGGTGGCAAAGATCCAATAAAATTGACTCCGCAAATAAACAGAAAAGGAAAAATAGTTGCTGTAAAAAGCCGCTCGCATTCTTCTGAGGAAGAAGAGAATGTATTAAAAAAGTATAATGTTAGTGATTCGGTATCAGTTGGTAGTTCCCTAAAGTTTTGTATGATTGCTGAAGGAATTGCGCAGGTATACTACCGGCATGGTCCAACAAATGAATGGGATGTAGCTGCCGGATATGCAATTGCAAAATATGCGGGCGCTGAAGTTGAGGGATTGTCTTTCAATAAAGAGAATTTACTTAACGATTCGTTTATTTTGAAATCATTTCCAAAAGGCAAATAATTTTGAAAATACTAGTCACTGGCACAGTTAGTTTCACCGAGTGGAATGATTTTAAGTTTTTATATGTCCTTTTCTTAGCGTAAGAAAAGTACCAAAAGAAGCATGCGCTGAAAAATAATTGCTAAAATTTCTCTTCGCTACACTAAAACAAAATAACTTTCCCGGCAATTGCCGGGATTCAAACAGATTTTGTTTTGCACGCTTCTCTCCAAGAAATTTCTTTACGCAATTCTTTTTAGGCGCAGAGATCAGTTTATTTTTGAAAATTGGCATCAAATAATTAGTGTTAAAAGAATAAGTGAATGAAGCGTTTAACGAAGAATGCTGTTTGACACCGACTTGTCGGTGGAGTTCATTCTTCGCAGCGGAATGAACAAAATTCTTAGCTAATTATTTGCAACCTTGATTTTTTGTTACTTTTGTATAAAGACAAAAGTAAGTTAATAAGGAAATGCATATTTTGAAATTTCTAGTAACCAAACGGAATATTTGTTTCACAAATTCCATCTGGCAGGCAGGCAGAGCAGGGTTCACCCAGTGGAATGATTTTAGGTTTAGTAAATGAACTTCTACTATACTTATGTTTTACAGAGTTTAAAAGATCATAAATTTTATTATGGGTTTACAAATAACCTAAAATTAAGTCCGCCGTGGCGGATGAGCAGCATAGTTGAAGAAGTACAAGCGGCAATTGTAAATTAGAAATGATAAATTAAAATGGATGAAGGATTAGGTAAAAGATTATTTGATTTTGCCGTTAGAGTTATAAAATTTTGTAGGACATTACCGAGAGGAAAAGAATATGAGATTATTAAATACCAACTTGTTAAATCAGCCACATCTAGTGGATCAAATTATGAAGAAGCCCAAGGTGCGATTTCTAAACCGGATTTCTATAATAAAATAAATATTTCATTGAAAGAAATGCGTGAATCGAACTACTGGTTGAGAATAATTAAAGAAATAAAAGAAGTCGATAACGAATTACAGTTTTTACTTAATGAATCTCTTGAATTAAAGAAAATCTTAGGTTCCATCAGTTCCAAATCAACACGACGGAACACTTAATAAAATTTTTATCATTTTTAATTTCTAATTTTTAATTGTTTATATGAAATTTCTAGTAACCGGCGGAGC
>JAZGGS010000106.1:0-3694 GCA_036480595.1 Ignavibacteriaceae bacterium | reverse complement strand
ATGAGAAACTTCATGATTTCTCTTCTTTCTCATTCCCACGAGCACTTGGGACAAGGTATTGCCTACGCAAGAATGAATGGTGTAACTCCACCGTGGAGCCAAAAAGAGGAAGGTGAAGGGTAATAAGTATTAACTGAAAATCATTGCGGGGGAATCCACAAAAGTTGGATGTTCGAAGCAATCCCTTTTGCTCTGCAGATTGTTTCGTTTCGATAAATCGAAACTCGCAATGACATTCACTTTTAACCGGCATCTTATTTAATATGGCAAGCATAAAACATTACCTTCTAATAAAAGCACCTCCGGAAAAAGTGTACAAAGCCCTCACTTCAACTGAAGGATTGAGAAGATGGTGGACAATAGGTGCCGAAGTGGATAATAATGAAGGTGGTTTTGCTGAATTTAAATTCGGTGATCGCTACCATAATAAAATGAATATTGTGAAGCTTATTCCAAATAAAATAGTTGAGTGGGAGTGCATAGAGGGGGATAATGAATGGATAGGAACAAATTTTGTTTTTGATCTTGAAGAGAAAGATGGCGATACAATTCTAAGATTCACACACGACAACTGGAAAGAAGAAACAGATTTCTTTGCATCCTGTAACTATCATTGGGGATATTATATGCAGAGCTTAAAGCAGTATTGCGAAAGCGGGAGCGGAACCCCCTTTTTAGATAAATCCAAATAGTAATAATTCATTACTAAACTCAGGGTTACACAATTAAGTAAATCCGGAATTATTCTTTATCTTTAGACATAAGCGAAGGAAGCTTAGTAACTCTTACTATGCTGAATAGTAACAGAAACGCACCTGCCCATTGAACCGGCCCCATAATATTTCCCCGTAAAAAATATTCAAGCGCTACCGCCGTTAACGGAAATGCAAGTTCGCAAATGGTGGCTACGGAAGCGGTAATTCTTTTCAGTCCGTAGTAATAAAGAAAAATTGCTGTTCCGCCGGTTGTAAATGCTATTAGCAAAAATATAAATAGCTGGTGTGATGATATTTCCGAAATTTCGGTTATAGTTCCTGATGTAAGTACAATTATCAGCATAATGATTGTTGAAAAAGTAAACCGCAGGTAAGTCCCCAATTCAAAACCAACATTTCTTAAAGCGCGCTTGCTTAACACTGTTGAGGAGCCAAAACTTATTGCCGCAATTAATGCAAAGATAGCTGCAAGAACTGTTTTATCACCAGGTTTAATTTCCGGGAGATTCAACCCGAAGGTCATAAAGTAAGCACCGATGATTGCAAACGCTGCCCAGACAAAAAACCGTTTGGTAAGTTTTTCTTTAAGCAGAATTCCAGCTAGTACTAAAGCAAAAACCGGCTGGAGTTTTTGTATAAGAATTACAATTGAAAGATTAACATAATTAACATAAAAGAGCGCCTTTGTAATTGCCATTGTACCTATAGCTCCGCCAAAGAGTGCAACGCCAAAAAATGCAAGCCAGTCCCGGCTAGTTAAACTCTTCAACTTTCCGAGGTGCTTTACCATTATCGGTGTAAGCAAAAGTGCTACAATTACGCTTTCAACAAATACTACCAATGCAACAGGCAGGTTGTAAAGAACCGGTCTCAGTACAATGCCATCAACTGCCCACAAGCTTGCGGCAAGTATTACAAAAAATGGGGCTAACCTGTCTCTTAACAAAGCTTCCTTTAAACTATTGTTATTTGAACCATCAAAATTTTAATTGCGAAATATAACACTTGTATAATAATAATCTTATTTATTGTTAAGTTGATATTTAAATGAATTAGAAAAAAAAGAGCGGGATAAAATGGAAACACAAAAACCAACAACTGAAATAAAAACCTGGCGGGTTAAATTATATGAAATAATTTTTGAAGCAGATACACCGGCAGGCAAGTTCTTTGATGTACTGCTGATCTGGGCAATATTAGTAAGCGTTACTGTTGTTTTTCTAGAGAGCATTAATGTTCTTAAAGCAGGTTATGGTGAATGGTTTATCATACTTGAATGGGTATTCACCATTCTCTTCACAATTGAATATGTGTTGAGGATAAATTGTGTAAGGAAACCATTTAGATATATTTTTAGTTTTTACGGTGTTGTTGATTTCCTTGCTATTGTGCCAACCTACCTGAGTTTATTGATAGCCGGCAGCCAGTATTTGCTTGTAATAAGAATACTAAGACTGCTGCGCGTCTTCAGGGTTTTTAAGTTAACCCATCTTGTAAAGCAATCGGATGTTTTAGTAAAAGCATTGAAAGCAAGCCGCGCCAAGATAGCTGTTTTTCTTTTTGCTGTTGTAACTCTTGTTGTAATAATTGGTACGCTTATGTATGTAATTGAAGGACCGGAAAACGGCTTTACCAGCATACCGGTTAGCATGTACTGGACCATTGTTACTTTAACAACTGTTGGATATGGAGATATTTCACCGCAATCTCCGGTGGGACAGTTACTGGCATCAATGGTAATGATAATGGGTTACGGAATTATTGCGGTTCCAACAGGAATTGTTTCAGTGGAACTTGCAAGCGCAACTAGAAAACCGGTTACTACTCAAGTCTGCCCAAGCTGCCTTTCTGAAGGGCATGATAATGATGCGGCGCATTGTAAATTTTGTGGCGCTAAGCTATAGAGTAAAATTAGTTTGATGGGAAAGTTCCTAATAGAATTAATAAACACTTTTTCCCACACCATCCCTAATTAATAATGTAGGCGGGGGTTTCTATGGCTTATCAAAGATAAATACTACTTCAATTTTTGATTTTCTAAGCTCTGGAAACATCATAAGCTAATTTTAAAAAACCAGGCGACGATTATTTCGTGTTAAGACATAATTAACGATGTGCTTAATCTGAAACAAGTTTTTTTATGCACTTCTTCGCTAAAAGTAAAAGAAATAGGATGATGAGCCGATGGTACTAAATTTGCGATGTGAAAGTTTGAAAAATTGAGTCGGGAGATAATTAATAAATAACCGGGAAGAATATTCCCGGGTTAAGTGTTACATTAATATACAGGTGGTTGTATATGTCTTTAGCAACAATAAGTTTCTGGGAGGAAAGTTATAACTCTTATGGCATTCCAAATACTATGCACAGCTATTTGGTTTCGGTTTTTGTAAACCAGATAATTGGAAGTGGTGATAAAATTGTAAAAATAGTTCCGTTAACAGATGGTGCACCAAAGCCGGAAAGCCAGCACCCTTTTGTTGTAAGGAACACCACGACTGAAAAAGCTATATTTAAAGCGTTTAATCTTCTTGTGGAAATGCCAACATTGCAAGGAATGAAAAATCATAAAAGTATTTTGGGGAAAAAAAAGGAGCTGAAATTAATTCAGAATTAATATATTGCTGCTGATTACCAGGCAACAGAAAAAACTATTAAGGAAAAAATTATATTAATTGATACTATACCCAAAGAAACGTACAGAATAAATAAAATGCAGTTGTTGTTAATAACTGCCTGCTCCAACCCCCGCTTATAAATATAGGCGGGGGTTTTTAGGTTCGGGTTACTGACGGAATTAAATTGGACTATTAATCTAATCGTAGGTTACTAATCCATAATTATCTCTCCATTATGGATAACCATTTGAACATTCAAAAGAGATTCCAAATCTTCAAGTGGATTATCCTTTACAATAATTATATCAGCAATTTTGCCGGGCTCAATTGTTCCCAATTCATTTTCTAAATTACAAACAC
>JAZGGS010000105.1:0-3190 GCA_036480595.1 Ignavibacteriaceae bacterium | reverse complement strand
CTGTTGCTGCTAAGAACTTTAATTTGAGTCACAGGTCATTCAATTTAAAACCAGGAACTTATTTAATAAGAACTGCAGTAATGGATAAAGATTCACGCGAAGAAATCTATTCAGAAAACCTTTATACCGTTCGCGATCTTTCAATAAAGCCGTCATTAAGTGATGTTTTGCTTATTGCGCAAAACAAGGTTGTTGAAGGAAGTAATAAAATTATTCCGAATATTACCAGGCATGTTTTTGTAGATGCAGATGGCTTACCATTCTTCTTCGAGGTCTATTCTGATTCTGCTTCTGAAGTTTCCCTGGAATACGTGGTTTCGAATATGGATAAAGAAGTTTTATTTCAGGCTAGCGAAATAAAACCGGTTCAGCCGGGAAGTAACCAGGCGTTTTTTACTTTTGAAGATATTAAGCTAAACTTGGGTAAATATCTTCTTTATGTTTATTTAAAAGATAATGAAGACCAGATAATTAGTTATGTAACTAAATCATTTGTTTCCAGGTGGATTGGCGTGCCAAACACAATTCAGGATATGGATAAAGCAGTAGAGCAGTTAAGATATATTGCCAGCCCGGATGAAATGGATTATATAGAAGAAGCAGAAACTGATGATATAAAATCAAAAAGATTTATTGAGTTCTGGAAGAGCAGGGATCCTAATCCTACTAATGAACAGAACCAGGCGTTTGAAGAATATTTTAGAAGAGTTGCCTATACAGATGAACACTTCTCACATTACGTTGAAGGGTGGCGTTCTGACAGGGGAATGGTATTCATTATTCTTGGCTCGCCAGATAATATAGACCGGTACCCGTTTGAATATGATTCGAAGCCATACGAGGTTTGGCAGTATTACGATCTTAATCATAGTTTTGTATTTATTGATGAAACAGGTTTTGGCGATTACCGTCTTGTTACTCCTCTTTATGGTGACCTGTTCAGGTATCGGTACTGATAATAGGTTTTAAATTTTACAGCAGGTATCAAAACAGTTTCAATAATTCTTTCACACAAAATAATTTAGTTATTCCAAACGTCTGCTGAAAACTTTATGGTATTAACTGTAACAATTAATCCGCTGCTGGAAAGAAGATATGAATATCAAAAGGTGTCACTCCATCATCAAAACAGGAACGGCGTTGTAACGCTTCAAGCCGGGGGAAAAGGTATAAATGTTAGCAGGCAGTTAAACGAATTAAATGTGCAGAACATTGCATTAACTTTTCTTGGGGGCGCTAATGGTAAAGCTTTTCGTAATTCACTTAATAAAGAGGAGATAAGCTTTTCATTTATATCAACAAAATCAGAAACACGCGATTGTGCTGTAATTATTAATTCCTCCGAACCCTCTGTAAGTTCCTTCTTTGGTGAAGATCCTGAAATATCAATAGATGAAGCCAATGCATTCCTTTTGAAACTGGAAAAGATGATTACGAACTCTGCGATTATAGTTTTTTCAGGCAGTTCTCCCTGTAAGCAGGCAGATTCAATATTCCCTGCAGGAATTGAGCTGGCAAACAAACATAACAAAATTTCAGTTTGTGATACTTATGGAGATCATCTTCAGAATTGTATTGATGCTTCTCCAACTGTTATTCATAATAATGTAAAAGAAACAGAGTCATCACTTAAAATCAGTTTAAAAACAGAAAAAGAAAAATTAAAGTATTTGGATTTTATTTATTCTAAAGGGGTAAAACAAGCATTCTTAACTCATGGGGAAATTTCGTTCTACTCTTCCAATTTTGACTTTCATTATAAAGTTGCAGTCCCTAAAATTGCGGTTAAAGATTCAACAGGAAGCGGTGATACATTTACTTCCGGCATTGTTTACGGATGGTATCACCAATTAACCTTTACAGATCAACTTATTTTAGCAACTTCTTTAGGAACTGCCAATGCCGGAGTGTTTGAGGTGTGCAAAGTGCCCAAAGCTGCAGCAGATTCATTTACCGGAAAGATTAAACCGGAAGCGGTTGGTAAAAAGATGAAAGTAATTAATGATAAACCCGAATAAAAAATTTCTTATCTGCTTCTGTTTCCCTTTCTTTTTATCTGCTCAAACAATAAATAATACAGAAGTAAATGGCAACACACTGCTAAGCGATAGCGAAATTCTAAACATTTCCGGAGCTTTTAAGGGGAATCAGTTTTATTCCGGTTTATTAGATAGTGCTAAATCGAGAATTGCCGGCGAACTTGCGCTCAAGGGTTATCTTAACAGCACATTCGAAGGCTGCTCGGTAACAATTTCAGAAGATTCGCAAAAAGTTGATTTAGTAATAAATATTAATGAAGGCACACCAACCTTTGTTAATAAAGTATTTCAAACAAGTTCAGATTCATCAGCCCTTGCAGAAATCAATTCTATTTTTTCTTATCTCGAAGGTGAAGTTTTCGATAAATTTGAAATTGAATCTAACATTAATGAATTACTTGCCCGGTTGGAAAATAATGGTTTTCCGTTTGCCAGTTTTACCATCTCATCTGTTCATCTTTATGATGATACCACAAACAATGAACATTTTGCCGACCTTTATCTTCTTTTAGAAAAAGGAGATCAAAGCAGCATTGACAGGATTGAAATAGAGGGCAGCACATCTACTAAAGATTATGTAATCATCCGTGAACTTAGAATTGAAAGTGGGGAAGGTTACTCGCAGGAAAAAGTTGATGATCTGCCTAAACGATTGAACAAGCTAAGATTTTTCGAGCCGGTGCCTGCCCCTACTTTCTATATAGATTCCAAAAACAACGGAGTGTTGCTTATAAATGTTAAAGAAAAAAACACAAATAACTTTGATGGAATTGTCGGTTACATTCCTCCTTCAACCGATGATGAAAAAGGATATGTTACCGGGCTGGTTAATGTAACCTTAAGAAATATTTTTGGTACCGGAAGAGCCGCAGCAGTAAGATGGCAGAAGCTCGACCGCAATTCCCAGGAACTTGAATTGAAATATTTGGAACCATGGCTTTTCAGTTATCCATTTAATTTAAATGCAGAATTATTTCAACGGATACAGGATTCAACTTATGTTAAGCGGAAAATTGGCGGCAGCTTAGAATACTTAGCCACCGAAGATATTTCTGTAGCCGGGTTAGTTGCTTCCGAAGAGGTTATTCCAACAGAAAGAGAAGAACCGGTATTTACAGTTTATAATTCTTCTGCTCTCACAACCGGATTAA
>JAZGGS010000104.1:0-2784 GCA_036480595.1 Ignavibacteriaceae bacterium | reverse complement strand
AGGGGCAGGGGTGAGGTCAGAGAACTGAACCAGAAAAAATTATAACCATAAAAACAATTATGAGTAAAAACAAAATCATTTATTTTTCCGCAGCAGCAGCCACAATCTTAGTCGTCATTCTGATCATACTGTTTACAAATAAAACCGAGGATACTGTTTCTTCAAACGGAAAATCTACTGATAAAAATTTACTAGTTGGTAATTGGGTAAGAACCGATGCAAGTTATTTGATTAAAATTAATGAAGTGAATGAGGATGGAACACTTGAAACTCAATACTTTAATCCCAAACCAATAAATGTTGGGAAAGCAAATTGGGAGGAAAGCTACCGTAATCTAAAAATTATTGTTGAGCTAAGAGATGTAAACTATCCCGGCTCAACTTATACATTAAATTATTTAGCAGATAAAGATATGCTAGCTGGAGATTACTACCAGGCAGTGCAGGGTTTAACTTTTTATGTTGAGTTTGTTCGTAATAAATAGTTCTTGTCTTCTAAAAGAACTATTTTTAAATTCTCTACAGTTATTCTAAAATAATTTATTAACAATTAAAGAGGAAATAATGAAGAAACTTAATCTAGTTCTGTTTACACTAATATTTTTTAGTGTAAGTTTATTAACCATCGCACAAGATAAACCAAACATTTTGGTTATTTGGGGTGATGATATTGGCTGGGATAATATTAGCGCATATAATCATGGTATGATGGGATACCAAACACCGAATATTGATAGAATTGGTGAGGAAGGTGCTATGTTTACTGATTGGTATGCTCAGCAATCTTGTACGGCAGGTAGAGCCGCTTTTATTTTAGGGCAGCAACCTTTTAGAACCGGTTTACTTACAATTGGAATGCCCGGTTCCGATCAAGGAATTCAAGATAATCAGCCAACAATTGCAGAATTGTTAAAACCACTCGGATATACTTCCGGACAATTTGGAAAGAATCATCTTGGTGATAGAGATGCACATTTACCAACCAATCATGGTTTCGATGAATTTTTCGGAAATCTTTATCACTTAAATGCAGAAGAAGAACCGGAAACATATTATTACCCCAAAGATGAAGCATTTCATAAGAAGTTTGGTCCACGCGGTGTTATTCACAGTTATGCTGATGGAAGAGTTGAAGATACTGGACCGATGACAAGAAAAAGAATGGAAACAGCGGATGATGAATTTACTGATGCTGCACTTGATTTTATGGTAAAAGCCAATCAGCAGGGGAAACCGTTTTTTATATGGCTAAGTGCAACTCGTATGCATGTGTGGACAAGGTTAAAAAAGGAAAGCGAAGGTGTGACAGGAATAGGACTTTATCCTGACGGTATGGTTGAGCATGATAATTCAATCGGGAAAGTTCTCGACAAACTGGATGAATTAGGTTTAACTGAAAATACAATTGTTATGTACTCCACAGATAACGGTGCTGAAAAATTCACCTGGCCTGATGGCGGCACTACTCCATTCCGCGGTGAAAAAGGGACTACATGGGAAGGTGGTTTTCGCGTACCGTGCGTAATTCGCTGGCCTGGAGTTATAAAACCCGGAACAGTGGACAACAACATTTATTCACACGAAGATATGATGCCAACTTTACTTGCGGCGGCCGGTGTACCGGATATTAAAGAAAAATTGCTTCAAGGATATCAAGCTGGCGATAAAAATTTTAAGGTTCATTTGGATGGTTATAATATGATGCCTTTATGGAAGGGCACATTGAAAGAAGATCCCCGAAAGGAAATTTTCTATTTTGATCAGGCTGGAAATTTAAACGCTATCCGTTATGAAAATTGGAAATTACATTTTACAATTATGGAAGGTGCAATAAATACAGCCTACCTTAAACAGCCGGCCTGGCCTATTTTAATTAACCTGAGAGCTGATCCATATGAAGTATCCCCTGAATCGGCATTATATATTCGCTGGTTCGCAGATCAGATGTGGACTTTTGTCCCAGCACAGGCTGTTACCGGAAGATTCCTGGCAACATTTAAAGATTTTCCACCGGTAATGGGTTCATCACTTGGTATTGATAAAGTTTTACAACAGATGACTTCTTCCCCTCATAATTAATAAAGATAAGTAACTAAATAAGATGTCGCGTTTTTGTGGCATCTTATTTTTATTTGAGATAATTATGAATAATAAAATTTTAATTTCATTAATATTTTTGCTTGGGTTGATAATATTCGGATGCAATGCTGAGCAAAATAAAAAAATTGAAAAAGATCCTCTTTCGTCCTGGTATGATGGAGCAGCAAAGCAATCTATAATAAATTTTGTAAATGAAGTAACAGATAAAGCAAACTCCAATTACGTTCCTGCTAATGAAAGAATTGCAACATTCGATAATGACGGCACACTTTGGTCTGAGCAACCATATTATTTTCAGTTTCAGTTTGCGCTTGATAGAGTAAAAGAAATGGCTGCCGACCATCCGGAATGGAATGACGAACCATTGTTCAAAGCTGTGATGGATGATGATATAGAGAAAGTGCTTTCATTTGGTGAGCACGGTTTGCTTGAAATAGTTATGGCAACTCACGCGGGAATGACAACAACAGAGTTTGGGCAGATTGTTAAAAACTGGATTGGAATTGCAAAGCATCCCAAAACAAATAAGCTCTATAAAAAAATGGTTTTCCAGCCAATGCTTGAATTGCTTGATTACTTAAGAGCAAATGGCTTTAATACTTACATTGTTTCCGGGGGCGGAACTGAGTTTATGCGTCCCTGGGTGGAAGAGGTTTATGGTATTCCACCAGAACAGGTTATTGG
>JAZGGS010000103.1:0-14037 GCA_036480595.1 Ignavibacteriaceae bacterium | reverse complement strand
TTTCGTTTTTGAGCGTGAAAACACATTGTGGCGAACATTATCGCTGTTGGGAAATTGCACTGTTGTTCCGACAACTAAAGGAAGAACATGTGGAACAAAAACCATATTATTTTGATCCATCACGGGTTTTTCTTTAGGAAGTGGGAATTTACCGTCAACCTTTTCCAGAAAAACCACAACATCTCTTGCATCTCTTAATCGTTTGGCTTTGATTGTTCCGGTTATGGTTCCGCCATTATCTCCCATATCTTGTGCATTGATGGAACCTAAAAGAATTAAACAAAGTGTAATTGAAAAGATTTTATTTCTCATAGTTAGACCTCTCTGATTTTTTTATTATGTGACTATCAGTGTTTGTTTAGGAAATTATGGTTTTAAAAATAAAATTCTAAACCAGCAGTTAACTCTACGTTTATTTCTAACAATTCTGTCATGTTGAATACGGTTTCTGTTAAATTTTTCCTTATAACAGACAAGATTTTAAAATTTTAAATTAACCTTCATTTTTATGCCATTAACCTTATAAACATTAAACTGGCATAAGACGTAATCCATCATTTCTTATTTTTTCACCCAATTCTTCTATATTTGTATTCTCAAATATGGATTTTAAATCATCACGAATTTCTGCCCAATAGTTATGAAGGGGACAAGGCATTTCATTATCACAATCAGGTAAACATAGAATACATCCATTAAAAAATTCTGGTCCCTCAAGTACAGAAATTATTTCGATTAATGTAATTTTTTTAGCCTGTTTTGTTAATGATACACCACCATTACGTCCTCGATGAGAAGACACAATATTATTCTGAGATAAAGATTGTAAAATTTTGGTTAAAAAGTGAAAAGATATTTTTAAATCGTTTGATAACTGTAGTGTGGAAACATATTGCTGTTGGTTTTCCAATGAGGCGATATATAAAACTGCTCGAAGACCATAAACACTTTTTTTGGAGAATAATTTCATGTAACTACAATAAATAAGAGTAATTTGTCTGAAAATAATTAATAAAAATTAATTTGTCAATAAAAAGTTAAAAAAATGTCTTCATCGATTTGCCTCAAATTAAATGTAACCGCAGCGGTTTCAAAATAATGTCGTTGACTCATAATTTATATGACCCAAAAAATAATGTGTCAAATTATGAGCAACGTTGCAAAAAGGGAGTATTTATACAGTATTCGATTTCGCTATCAAAAAGCATCCAGAGCCGAGAAAAAGAGGATTGTTAATGAATTTTGTGTGACATGTGGATATAATCGAAAATATGCAATTCGGACTTTTAATCAAAAATCACTCCCTAAAAATTATTGGGAGAAGGCAAAATGGGGTTCTAAATTCATTTGCTAAAGATGAACTTCAGCTGACGGAGTTGGTTTGGAAGGGAATTAGCCTGCCAATCCGCCGCAACACCTTAATATGCTTTGTATGGTTTTGCCGTATTTTATTTTGTATGTTTAATATTGAACTTGTGGTTTAATATGAGACCAAATGCTTATGTTAAAAATTCTTAAATTAAGTTTTAATCTGGAGAAATAAACAAGAGCAAATACATTTTTTCTTAAATATAGTTATCTCCGAGTTACTGTTCGTCTAAGTCCCGAATCTTTCAGGATATGACCAGTAACCGATAGGGTTAATTTAGAAATGAATTAGCCTGCCAGTCTGCCGTAATGGAATGTAGGCGGAACGCTTTGCAAAGGAGAAATTGAAAACAATTTAATGCCTTATCTCTTTTGTGGATAAGGCTTTTTTATTAAATAATATTCAGGAGTTAAAGGATGTCTCAAATACCTAAAAAATATATGAAATTTAAAGAGGACTACCCCGATGTGATTAATGCGTATGATCAAATGGGTGACGCTGTACATAAAGCAGGTCCGTTAGATGAAAAAACGAGGGCATTAATTAAGCTTGCGATATCTACCGGTGCACGTCTCGAAGGTGCTGTTCATTCACATACCAGGAAAGCAATTAAAGCCGGTGCGGCGAAAGAAGAAATAAGACAGGTTGCACTATTAAGTCTGCCAACTATTGGTTTACCATCAATGATGGCAGCACTAAGCTGGATTGATGATATTATTGGTGAAGAATAATGAATGATCTATTAAACCTGTTTTTTGCATTTTTTAAAGTGGGTTCCTTTTCATTTGGCGGTGCCTACTCACTAATCCCGCTTATAGAGGCGGAAACCGTTAAAAACTACCAGTGGTTAACTTCGGATGAATTCTTAAAGGTGTTAGGAATGGTAGAAATAATTCCCGGAGCAATATCCATAAAATTTGCAACTTATACAGGCTACAAGGTGGCAGGTGTACCGGGAGTAATAGCGGCAAATCTTGGTAATATGATAATGCCCATCATTTTAATCTCTATCATTACATTTTTCTACTTCAAGTTTGAAAACAACGAGTATGTAATTAAAGGATTCAAGGGTATATATTTCGCAATAATAGGAATGATCATTGCAATAATGATTCAATATACTATTAAAAGCGAACCGGAGATTAAAAGTTTTTTGTTTATGGTTTTAGGTTTCGCTTTGGTCTTTTTCTTCAAACTTCATCCAATTATTGTTATTTCTTCGGCAATGGTGCTTGCTCTTTTAATTTTATAAAGGAATGATGAATCATTTAATCGATAAATATGGTCGGGTTCACGATTATTTAAGAATTTCCCTCACGGATAGATGCAATCTAAATTGCCTCTACTGCAATCCGATTTCTTATCAGCAAAACAATTATCATCGATCAGATGTTTTGGATTATTCTGAAATTTTAAGATTAATCAAAATATTTACCGGGGAATTGGGATTCAAAAAGATAAGGTTTACAGGAGGAGAACCTTTGGTTAGAAAAGATATTCTAACCCTTTTTGAATCTGTGAGCGAACTGAAATCTATTTATAATTTTGAAATAGGTTTAACTACTAATGGAACATTGCTGGAAGATAAATTGACAAGCTTGAAAAAATTCGGTGTGGATAAACTCAACATTAGTTTGGATTCATTAAAAGCGGAAAATTTTAAATTCATAACAGGAAGAAATAATCTTGAAAACGTAATCAGATCGATAAATAAAGCTGAAGAGTTAGGTTTTAATCCTTTAAAAATTAATGTTGTTGTAGTAAAGAATGTTAATGATAATGAAATAATTGATTTTATAGATTTTGTTAAAAATAGAAATCTGAATGTCCGGTTTATTGAATTTATGCCGTTTGGTAATAACTCGTGGAATGAAGATGGCTTTATCAGTTTTAATGAAATAAAAAATATCGTTGAACAAAAATATACACTTCAAGAAATCCCTTCGATTAAGAACACGGTATCTAAAGATTTTAAGATTTTAAATCATACAGGCAAAGTGAGTTTTATCAGCTCAATATCCGATCACTTTTGTAACGCCTGTAACAGATTACGAATAAACTCCAAAGGAATGATGAAGTTATGCCTTTTTTCAACCGGCAATAATGAAATCAATTTTAAGCAGTTATTTTCTGAAGAGAATAATTCAGATGATGAAATTTGCGACATTATTTATCAAGCGTTACAGCAAAAACAGAAGCAGCATCCGGATGTGGAACAGCTAATTACACTTGAAAGAAATAATATGTTAAGCATAGGAGGTTAATTTGAGCAAACTAACTCATACAAATTCCAAAGGTAAAGCTGAAATGGTGGACATCTCGGATAAAGATGATTCACTTAGAACTGCTGAAGCATATGCAGAAGTATCTGTTTCCGATGAGGTTTTTGAAAAAATAAAAGAGAATAAAATTACCAAAGGTGATGTTCTAACAACTGCAAGATTGGCTGGCATTCAAGCTGCAAAAAGAACTTCCGAACTTATTCCTCTGTGTCATAACATTTTAATATCAAAAGTAAAAATCGATATCAAATTAAACTCAGAAAAAATATCTGTAGAAATAAATGCAGTTGCTAAAACAGTTGCTAAAACAGGAATTGAAATGGAAGCATTAACTGCGGCTTCTGTTTCAGCACTAACAATATATGATATGTGCAAATCAGTAGATAAATCAATTGTAATTAAAGAAATAAAACTTATTAGTAAAACCGGAGGAAAGAGTGGCGACTTCAGAAACGTTAATCCGTGAAAATCAGGATTGTATTAAGTTTGGGAAAATAGTTGCGATCTCAATTAGCAAGAAGAAAGGGATTCCCAAATCTAATGTGAATTCTGCAAAGCTTATTAAAGATTTTGGTTTGGAAGGAGATGCACACGCCGGAAACTGGCATAGGCAAGTAAGTTTTTTAGCTTTTGAGAGCATTCAAAAAATGAGAGATGCCGGCTTGCCAAAAATCAGGCCCGGGGCATTTGCAGAAAACATTACTACAGAATTTATTAACATTCCAAATCTTAAGGTTGGCAACAAATTAAAAGTTGGCAATGAAGTAGAACTTGAAATTACACAGATAGGAAAAGAGTGCCATACAAGGTGTGCTATTTACTACAAAGTGGGAGACTGTGTAATGCCAAGCGAAGGAGTATTTGCAAAAGTTATAAACTCAGGTAAAATTTATATAGATGATGATGTACAAATCATAGAAGCGTGATGTTACTATCTATTTAGAAATTCCACAGAAAGTAGTTACACAGAATATGATAAGCTTTGATGAAGCAAATAAAATAATAA
The DNA here is from genome assembly GCA_036480595.1 of Ignavibacteriaceae bacterium. Classification (GTDB taxonomy): domain Bacteria; phylum Bacteroidota; class Ignavibacteria; order Ignavibacteriales; family Ignavibacteriaceae; genus JAZGGS01. The sequence goes on along the minus strand of JAZGGS010000103.1, from coordinate 9,380 downwards.
GTGCAGAGTTAAATAATCTCAAAACAAAAACAACCGAATCAAAATTATTAGAATCACTAAATTGCATCTTGGCTGAGGATATAATTTCGGACATAAACCTTCCTCCTTTCAACAGTTCTGCAATGGATGGCTTCGCTATAAAGTATTCAAAAGAAATAACAAAGTGGGAAATGATTGGTGAAATTTCAGCGGGTAACTATAAATCCTTTAAATTATCCAATACAAACACTGTTCGAATAATGACCGGGGGAAAATTACCAGATGATTGTACTGCAGTAATTCCTGTTGAAGATGTAATAGATAACGGCAGTTTGATCGAGCTTAAAAATTCTGTTCTGATTAAACCCGGACAAAATATCAGGAAGCTTGGCGAAGATTTAAAGCAAGATCAGGTAGCAGTACAAAAAAATACACTGCTATCATCTAAACATATTTCCGCACTTGCTACGTGTGGTAAAAACAAAGTTAAGGTATATGACAAATTAAAAATTGCCGTGCTTGTCACGGGTGATGAATTAGTGGATATAGACAAAATACCGACCGGTGATAAAATAAGAGGATCGAACTTGTATTCATTGTTAGCTTTAATCAAAGAAATGAATATGACTCCTGTAAATCTTGGTTTCGTTAGCGATATAAAATCTGAACAGGAAAGAAAAATTAAAACCGCATTGGAAAGTGATATAAATATTCTATTAACAACTGGTGGAGTCTCGGTAGGTAAGTTTGATTACATTCCTGAAATTTTTAAAAAGTTAGGTGTGCAAATAAAATTTCACAAAGTAAATGTAAAACCTGGCAAGCCATTAATATTCGGGACCTTTAAAAATAAAGATAAAGTTGTTTTTGTCTTTGGATTGCCGGGCAATCCGGTATCGAGCTTTGTTGATTTCATATTATTTGTTAAGGCACACATTTACAAACTGTTTAAGATCGATGAGCAAAACAGTATCAAGGCAGATCTTTCCGAAAGTATAAAGAAAGTCGATAATAAAAAACATTTTATGCGGGGCATTTACGGATATAATAGTGATTCAAGCAAATACTTTGTTGAAAAACTCGTTTCACAATCATCGGGAAATATGGTGGGTGCAGGCAGAGCAAATTGCTTGATAGTTGTCGATGAAACTACGAGAAGTGTTGCGAAAGGTGAAGAAGTAGAATGTATAATGATATAACAGCAATTATTTTATCCGGCGGTAAAAGCTCAAGGATGGGCAGGAATAAATCTTTGCTGAAAATTGGAGATAAAACTTTCGTCGAGAGAGTTCGTGATCAAATGCAGCAAATATTTAAAGATGTTGCACTGATAACAAATACTCCTGCTGAATATAAGTTTCTTGATCTGCCAATCCATGAAGATATTTATAAACACAAAGGACCCCTGGCAGGTATTCATTCAGGATTATTAAATTCATCAACTGATACAAATTTTATCATATCCTGTGATTTACCTTTAATCACAAATGAGATGATTGAATATCTAATTGATTTTCAAACAAACAAACTGATAACCATTGCAAGAGCAGATGGTTATATCCAGCAGTTAGCCGGAAAATATTTGAGGGATTGTTTAGTTACAGCAGAAGAAATTTTAAAAGAACAGGTAAACATAGAAAATAGAAACACTGAACAAAGAAAAAGGGGATGTAATGTTTTAAGATTAATAGATAAGATTGGTGCTGAAATCATTTCTGCAGAATCCCTGCCGTTTTATAATGAAGATTTATATTTTAATGTGAATAAAACTGAAGATTATAATTTATTGCTGAAAAAAGTAATGCTCGCAGACAAAAATCACGATTAGTTTATACCTGCCAAAGAAAATTGAGATTAAATACTTTTAATGTTAATTTTCTGTTGACAATATGTTAATCCCTTTCTGAACGACTATAATACTGGCTGGGGAATGCTGAGATACCGGGTGGTAAGGCAAAGCCGGAGATGATTTCTTATTATATTAAATATTACAAAAAATAAAATAAGATTTGCCAATTAAAACTTTGACTATAATATTGATTACCCTTATACTTAAATGCTTGATAAACTTTTTATGAGTTAACAAGGAGGCATAATGGAATGCACATCATATAAAAAAGGCTATAAGTATCAACTAGTAGCGCCTTATAAAACTAAAATAAACATCACACCTAATAAGCATATTCCTTTTGCTTATATAGAATTAACTACAGAGGGTGATTTAATCATAAAAAAGGGCTACGCGTGGGATGGACCTTCAGGGCCAACCATCGACACGCTAAATTTTATGAGAGGTTCTTTAGTTCACGATGCATTATATCAATTGATGAGAGAGAAATATCTCGACAATAAAGAGCATAGAGAATCCGCTGATAAGCTTCTTCAAAAGATGTGTAAAAAGGATGGTATGAGCTCATTAAGAGCTTGGTGGGTATACCTTGGTGTTCGTCTGGGTGGTGGTCCATCTGCCGATCCAGCAAATAAAAAACCAATCATAAAGGCACCTAAATCATGCCGATAGAAGCATCTAACAAAGCGCTGCAACGTATTAAAATTAATTGAGAGTGTAGGGTGCTGAAATTATTTCCGCAGAATCTCTGCCGTTTTATAATGAAGATTTATATTTTAATGTGAATAAAACTGAAGATTATAATTTATTGCTGAAAAAATTAATGCTCGCAGACAAAAAAAAATTAGTTTTTACCTGCCAAAGAAAATTGAGATTAAATAATATTAATGCTAATTTCCAATTAACAATATGTTAATCCCTTTCTGATGACTACAATATTAGCTGGGGATAGATTATAAAGTATTACGGATAAAGGAATTACTAGTAAATTTAAAATGATAGAATGGCATTCAGCTGACACTGGGCGTTAGCCGTAATGTAATATATAACAAATAAAGGAGGCTGAACATGAAAAAGCAAATTATCATTCTACTAGGAGGTGTCATATGAAATACCAAACCTTCATGATATTCATAGGACTGTTCAGCACTTTCGTCCAGCCCTGTGTTGCTTCAAGCCTTCCAGACACCGTCACGGTTTACGCCTCAGGGTTGGAAAATCCCATCGGAATTGAGATTGATGGCCAGGGACGACTCTGGGTTGCAGAGTCGGGCACTGGTAACGACGACAGTCAGGTTTCCATCGTTACGACCGATGGGCAGGTACATCCGTTTCTCGTAGGTCTGCCTTCGGAGATAGTTTTTGGAGATCCGATGGGGGCTATGCACGTCCACTTCGATGTAAACGGAGATTTGTTGATTGTCCAGGGCGGAGGCTTTGATTCACTCTCAGCATCCATCCTCAGAGTTGATACTTCAGGCTTCTCACCTGGCGATCCTCCATTTGGTGTGGGGAATATCCAGGCCGTTTACGACATTGGTACTTTCGTACTTGGTCAGGGATTTGCAGAATCTAATCCCTTTCGCGTGGCTATTGGACCTAACGATGACCTGTATATAACTGATGCCGCTGCCAATGCCATCATTCGACTTGAAAGGTCCACAGGCGACTTGAGTGTGTTTGTCACATTCGATCCGATAGGATCAGGGGATGCGGTTCCCACCGGTATCGTGTACGCGGGAAACAGTTTCTATGTTGGAGTCTTGACAGGTTTTCCTTATACTCAAGGAACAGCAAAAGTGTATGAAGTGGATCTCAGTGGCAATGTTTCCATATTCAGAGACGGTCTTACTGCAGTGGTCGATCTCAATGTTGATCCACGGGATAGTAATCTAGTCGTTCTGCAGATTGGCGGGATCCAACCAAACGCTGGAGGGATTTACAAACTATTCAGCGGAGGAGCAACCGACACGCTGGCCGATGGTTTGAATTTCCCCACCGGTATGCACTTCAATCCGAGCGGTGATCTTTTCGTTTCCACTTTCGATGACGGCCAAATTCTAAAGGTCAACTCCACTGTCTCCAGTGTGCTTACTTCGCCTGGGTTGCCGGAAGGATTTGTCCTACAGCAAAACTACCCCAATCCCTTCAACCCCACAACTACCATTCGCTACAGTTTACCGAGTTCTCGACACGTGGCCTTGAAAATTTATGACATCCTCGGCCGTGAGGTGATCACGTTGGTGAATGAGCTACAAGCAGCGGGAAATTACAATATCAAATTCGATGCTATTAAACTTTCCAGCGGACTTTATTTTTACAAAATCACCGCAGGGAGTTTCAGCAAAGTCAGGAAGATGATGTTGATCAGGTAAAATTAAACAATTAAATTTTATCATCTCCTGTGATTTACCTTTAATCACAAAAGAGAAGATTGAATACCTGGTTGATTTTAAAACAAACAAATTGATAACCGTTGCACGAGCAGATGGTTATATCCAGCAGTTAGCCGGAAAATATTCTTAGGATTGTTTAGTTACAGCAGAAGAAATTTTAAAAGAACAGGTAAACTTAGAAAACAGAAATGCTGAGCAAAGAAAGAGGGGATGTAACGTATTAAGTTTAATAGATAGGATTGGTGCTGAAATCATTTCTGCAGAATCTCTGCCGTTTTATAATGAGGATTTATATTTTAATGTGAATAGAACTGAAGATTATAATTTATTGCTGAAAAAATTAAGTCTTACCGACCAAAATCAAAATTAGTTTTTACCTGCCAAAAATAAACACTAGTTAATTATCAAATATTATTTTTCTTGACATTGGATAAATAGTTTTGCAAATTAAATCAGATTTTCTAATCTGAAAGTAGTTTTATTGATATAAGTATCATCTACGCCTTGGGCGAGGTTGTTGTATGCATTACTGTTTATTATGAGATTATTCCTTTCTAATTGATTCCCCCCAAGTGCGGAGTACAGTATAACACATTATGGTATACGATACGGTACAACCAGTATTAGCAGTAGAATATATATTAGGCTGTTTGAATTTGGTGTCATTCGAATTTTAATTTTTTTTGTTTTCTATAATACTACATAATCATATGGTTAGGGAAAGCATCACACGTGTTCTTCACTAAAGCACAAAGTATTACCATTATTGTATTTCTGATGGTGTTGATTTAACGTATCTCAACTGAAGCTGATCATATGGCAAGATATTTGCTTGAACGGGTGAACTGTTTCTTACTTGATATTCTACTGTTTATCACCCCATTTGATAAATTTTGGAGTCACTAACAATGCCAAACAGAGATCGCATAAAAGCCCTGTTTCAACGGCTCCTTTTTTCTGTTCGCAAGATTTATAGGAGAAAACCTAAAATGGATTTGAGTTCTTCCAGTGTTGTCGAAACTTTAAGCAGCAAACTGACTAGAAACATTCTGTTGATAGTCGCTCTTATAATCGCAATTATCGCATACTATTATACCGTAGAATTTTATGACCCAAATAAAAACTTTTTGAGTCAAATTTGGCGCGGTATAGTTCAGGAAAGCTACGTTTTCTATTCGGGTTCAGAAGGTGGATTTTATATCCAAATTGGTGAGCTTCTTGAAGAGGTAACTGAGAAAGGAGCAGGTATCAAAGTAAATAACAAAAAAACCTCAGGAGGATTTGAAAATGCTATCAATATTATGAATAGCTCCTCAGCATTTGGACTTTTGCAAGAAGACACGATTCACGAAAAAGATTTCATTAGAAATCACATAAGATACATTGCTCCGCTCTATTTGGAACGTATGCATATCCTTTATCTCCGTAAGAAATTCAAAAATATGCTACCAGTACTTTCGCAAGCAAACGAAAAGCTGAAGGTGGCATTTTCCGATGCAGTGGTGAGTACAGGACCGCAGGGCAGTGGCAGTAAAATCTTTGCGAGTTATCTATTGAGTCAATGTCAAATAAATCTGAAAACAGAACTAGCTCTTGGATTTAAAGATGCCCTCGATAAATTGATAGATGGAAAAATCGACGTTGTCTTTTGTATTGCAGGAGCTCCCTTATTTGTTGTTACTGAGCTTCTGGAAGAACATTCTGACAAGATTGGGCTTATAAGTATAGCGCCTGAACTTTTTCAAAATATGAATAAAAATTACGGGTTGAAACTTCGGCCAGAGACTTTCAAGGAAATCTATCCTGGAGGGGAAAAAGTATCGACAATAGGTTCCTATGCATTCTTGATAGCTTCAAAAGATGTTCCAAATTCTGCAATATTAGAGCTTATCACTATCCTGGATGATTCAAAAGAAAAAATGAAAGGGTATAGTCAAGTTAGCAGTTTCCCATTAGATCAGTTTGATTTTAGAGCCGCTTTCGAACAAGAATATGATAGTTTTTTCATGGAATTGCTTGCTAATATTTTCTTGTTTATTGTAAGCGTTTCAGTTGCAACAGCGGGCGCCCTCGTATTTCTGGTTAGGGTGTCATCGGGATATAAACAATCAAAGTATTTTCGAGCGATAGTTCAGGTATATAAAAGCTGTCTTCCCGAAAATACTGAGTTAAATGAACATCATAAGCCATTTCCGAGACCAATCATTTGGGAAAAACAAGATGAGATCATCACAAAACTTATTCGAGGAATCTCTGAATTACTTATTCTGTTAACAAGCATCCGAACAGACTTTGAGATAGGTGGTATTACAATTTCTCATTACAATCATCTCCTGGAGAGTGCCTATAGCATAAAAGACATTTTTAAACGGAATCTTGCTCAAAGAATAAATGAGGTAATAGAAACAAAAAGTAGCGATATATCGAGTGAATTACTCCGCCATCTTAACACAGCCGGCTACTTGACGCGCGAAAACTATCAAAACTTGATCGCAACTTTACGAGAAAGAAGTGATCAAACACAACAATAATGAAGCCTGACATAATAATTTCCCTAACAACACACGCAGCCGACAAAGGGCTGTTTTTTAAATGGTTAGCTCTGTGCTCTCTCAGTGTTGATTTTCTAAATCACAGTTCAAGTGCACTTAAATCCTTTGCGGCTGATGTTTTCGTTAGCCGGAATTCACTCAGAGTTAGTATATTCTCCAACCGAATTAAATTTTATCATCTCCTGTGATTTACCTTTAATTACCGGAGAGATGATTGAATATCTAATTGAATTTAAAACAAACAAATTGATAACCGTTGCACGAGCAGATGGTTATATCCAGCAGTTAGCCGGAAAATATTCAAAGGATTGTTTAGTTACAGCAGAAGAAATTTTAAAAGAACAGGTAAACATAGAAAATAGAAACACTGAACAAAGAAAAAGGGGATGTAATGTTTTAAGATTAATAGATAGGATTGGTGCTGAAATTATTCCTGCAGAAGATTTGCCGTTCTATAATGAAGATTTATATTTTAATATAAACAGCACTGAAGATTACAATTTATTGCTGAAAAAATTAAGTCTTACCGACCAAAATCAAAATTAGTTTTTACCTGCCAAAAAAAATTGAGATTATAAGACAAAAATGTTAAGTTACATATGTGCTCAGACCAGGCAGAGTAACATTGATATATAGTGGGAAGCCCCGCTTGTGGCGGGACGAGGATTAACCGGAAAAGGATTCACACTTAAGGTGAAATCTATTTATTAACAACAAATGGAGATGTATTATGAATAGCAAGAAATTTTTATTCGCGTTGTTGGGTGGATTCTTGGTTATGTGGCTTTTAGCGGGGCTATGGCACGTTCTAATTATGGGAGACTTTTATGCTAAATATGCTGGACCCTCAACTTTTGAAGAACCAAAACTGCTATTTATTGCATTAGGATATGCCATTCTTGCATTACTGATGGTATATATATATATACAAGGATACAAAGGTGGTTCGCCGCTAAAGGAAGGTTTGCGTTTTGGTGTTTTAATGGGATTATTATGGATTCTTCCAATCAATGTGGTTATGTTTGGTGTCCGAGAAATATCGAGCACTGTTATTGTTGTCGATGTGATCTGGCACCTGGTTGAACAGGGAGTCGGTGGTATTGTCATTGGATTGATTTATGGATCAATGAAATCCGGAGAAGAAACTAGTTCATAATTGATGTTTGGACATTTGTAGCATGTAGAATATATATCACTTACCAATTGGGTTGGGATAATTCCAATGGTGAGCTATTCCAACCCAATAATTAGTGAATGTTGGTGGATTACAGAAAAATATGGTTGCTGTTGATTGGCTCAAGTTGACAAAACATTCTAATTGTGTGCAGCCGTAAGAATTAGTTAAATCAAAGACCAATATTCCTGCAAGATATCATTCCAAACCAGCAAATATTCTTGCGGATTAATAATATGTTTTGCTCTGAAATCACTTAAGAACAAATTAATAAACTTAACAACAAAGGAAGGAAAGCCCATGTGCCTTTACTTTAGTTTATTTCCAGCCACAGTCTTTATAACCATAGGATTCTTTGTCCTTTTTGCATCAACGAAGGCTGAAGGAACTACAAAGAAATTCGGTAAGATTTTAGCCATCTGGTTATTTATCCTTGCGACTTTTCCTATAATTATGGGGGCATACATGACCATATCAGGTTTATGCCCGTTTGAAGAGTTGTCTAAATTGATACAAACTAGTGTGAACCCTTAAATAAATTCGTTAAAAACGATCCTGTACGTCCTGACAATTAGATAAATATGTGTGGTTCTTCTATTTATGGATTTTTATTAAAAGAATTAAAGAGAAAACCATAATAACTGTAGTATTTAAAACCAATATTTCTGCAAGATAACATTAAAAACGAGTAATAATCTTGCAGGTAAATACTATGTTAGGCATCTAAATGAATCTTGAAAATGAATTGAAAATATTATCAAATAGTTGGTGGGAAAGTCACCGTCTGAAATACAATATTGGATTGATTATCGCTGGTGTCTTAGCTTTTGTTTTCTATACAATAGTATTTGAAACTAAAGTACCCTTTTCTCCGGAAAATGAAATCACATTATTTACAACCTTGTTTCAAGGTATTGGATACTTAATTATGATGGGGATAGCCAATTTTTTTTACTTTCTTGGACCAATATCTGAGAAGATTTTTAACCCAAACAATGTTGATAAATTTCGAAAAGTAACATTTAATTTAGGGTTTTGGTTTACTTTTATATTACCGTTTTCAATTCCGGTTATGTTATTATTCACTTATTGGTAATACCTAACCTCTTTAATAAGTAAAAAGTCCCGCCTTCACTAAAGTTACGGCGGGCAGGCAAGTAGATATTGTTATTTAAACAAAATAAAACATAAGAAAGAATATGTCTTCAAACTCCTTCAAATCTAGCTTGTTAACTACTGTAGGGTGGATAGCTATAATTGGTTTTATAGGAATCTACATTGCAGAATTTTTTCCAAAACACGGTCCACCAATTACAATCAAATGGATAGAGGAAACTTTTGGAACTACTGGCTTGATCATAGTAAATATTGTGATTGTTTTGGCTTTTTTTGCCCTACTCCCCTATCGCCGGTCTACTAAATCAGATTGG